>JABCZU010000008.1 GCA_013289515.1 Candidatus Babelota bacterium
TATGCCACGTATCACCCTCATTATGCACCGCATTGAAGGAAGGCAAAACGTTCATGATTTTGTTGATTTAGCCCTCTTAACCCTAACCTCACTTGTAGGTATTATTGATGTGCTTCTCGTTGAAAACGCACGGCTCCCGCTTCAATCGCTGTACCTAAGCCACAACCAGCTGACACAGCTACCTGACAGCATAGGCAATCTTGTAGCTCTTCAAGAGCTGTACCTAAGCTACAACCAGCTGACACAGCTACCTGACAGCATAGGCAACCTTGTGGCTCTTCACGATCTGTCCCTAAGCAACAACCAGCTGACACAGCTACCTGACAGCATAGGCAATCTTGTGGCTCTTCACGATCTGTTCCTAAACAACAACCAGCTGACACAGCTACCTGACAGCATAGGCACCCTTGTTGCTCTTCAAGA
This sequence comes from Candidatus Babelota bacterium, assembly GCA_013289515.1. Taxonomy (GTDB): domain Bacteria; phylum Babelota; class Babeliae; order Babelales; family RVW-14; genus JABCZU01. The sequence continues at coordinate 424 of JABCZU010000008.1, forward strand.
TCTGTACCTATACGACAACCAGCTGACACAGCTACCAGACAGCATAGGCAACCTTGTGGCTCTTCGAGGGCTGTACCTAAACAACAACCAGCTGACACAGCAGGCAATTGCCCTGGTAGAAGCGCTTAGAAATCGACACGTTGATGTGGCATATTAGTATTTTGGGGGAACTCCAGTGGCCTTCTATTTCTCTAGTGGCTCTGCGCCTACGCTCTACTAATGAGCTACGCCGGGCGCAGGCCAGTCTTTGTTTATCTTGCTACGCCCAACGTCCGGCGAAGCCTTTAGCGCAGACGGATGGCGCAGACGGTTGTCTGTTGCGGCGTAAAAAAACGCTGGTCTTCTGCCTCTTTATCTATTAAAATAGAAAGGCTCTAGTAATTAAGAGCAATGTCCCCTACCGTAAACAATCTGTTTATTATCAAAGTGTTCCATAAGAACCATACATGCTATAGAGGTACTTTTTATGAATAAGAACAATGGTTTTCGCCCCAAATTACCCGGCCGTGGTCCCAATGCCCTTTGGCTCCTATTAGCGCTTGTAGGCCTAGGCGTCGGCTATCTCTTTTGGTACAACAGTGTAAACCGCGAAGTAGAGTCGGTGTCGTTTTCCAAGCTGCTGACTGCGATTGAGGCAGATACGGTGGATTCGATGATTGTTCAGGGGCAGCATGCCCAGGGCAAATTTAAAGACGGCAAAGTCTTTGATACCTATATTGTGCCAACTAATCAGCTCTGGGACAGTCTTAAAACACATAAGGTTGACGTAGAGATCTATCCAATGGAGAAAGAATCCTGGGGTGGCTATGCCTTCTTTATCCTGCTTTTTATTGGCATTATGCTATTTGTATTTTATATGCGCCAAAGCCAGAACGGTGGCGGCGGTAGTAGTAAAATTTTTAGCGTTGGCAAGAGCAAAGCTCGCTTCTTTTCGCCCAATACCATTACGGTTACTTTCAAGGACGTAGCCGGTAACCAGGAGGCAAAAGAGGATGTTCAAGATATTATTGAATTTTTAAAGCGGCCCGAGCACTTTTCACGTCTTGGCGCGAAAATACCGCGAGGTGTCTTGCTTACTGGAGCTCCTGGCAACGGTAAGACGTTGATTGCTAAGGCAGTAGCCGGCGAAGCCAACTGTCCTTTCTTTAGCATCAGCGGCTCCGATTTTGTTGAAGTATTTGTTGGTGTTGGCGCATCACGTGTCCGTGACCTCTTTGCCCAGGCGCGTCGCCACTCTCCATGCATTGTCTTTATTGACGAAATTGATGCAGTGGGACGTCAACGAGGCATCGGTATGGGCGGCGGCAACGATGAGCGCGAACAGACACTGAACCAGTTGCTGGCTGAAATGGATGGCTTTTCAACCGAGCAGGGTGCTGTTATTGTCATAGCGGCTACCAACCGTCCTGACGTGCTGGATAAGGCGCTATTGCGTCCTGGTCGTTTTGACAGAACTATTGAGGTGCCATACCCTGACCTTACCAGCCGCGAAGAGATTCTGAACGTGCACATTCGCAACGTGAAGTGCAAAGATATCGATTTGCATAAAATTGCACAGGGTACTGCCGGATTTAGTGGAGCAGATCTTGAGAACCTGATTAACGAAGCAGCGCTTCTTGCGTCCAAAGCGGGTGAAGAAGGGGTAATGATGAAATACTTTGAGCTGGCGCGGGATAAGATATTATTAGGTGCTGAGCGCAAAACAATCATCTTTACCGAAAAAGATAAGGCTATGACAGCGCACCATGAGGCTGGACATGCCCTCCTTAACCTCCTTTTACCTGATACCGACCCGTTCCACAAGGTGACCATTGTCCCTCGTGGCAGGACGCTTGGCGTCTCGTGGTCGCTACCGATCCGTGATAAGTACTCTCAGAACAAAGAAGAGCTGGTGGCGCGTATCATCGTCTGCTTTGGCGGGCTTCTTGGTGAACGTATGTTCTTTAACACCCAAACAAGCGGTTGTAGCAACGATCTTGAGCAGGCGACCAAAATTGCCCGTACCATGGTCTGTCGCTATGGTATGTCCGATTTAGGGCCTATTGACTATGATTCTAGCCAAGAGAATCCATACGTGGGGCGTGACATGCAGAATGGGCGCGAATTTTCTGAGCGAACGGCCCAGCGCATTGACGAAGAGGTCGAAAAGATCATGGGCGACTGCTACCGCAAGGGTGAGCAGCTTTTGCAAGAGCACCGCGACAAGCTGGCGTTGCTGGCCAAGACACTGATCGAAAAAGAGACGGTGCAGGCGGCAGAAGTCTACGTCCTACTCGACCTTCCGCCGCGCGAGACGCATGTTTTTGAAAGTAAATAAGCATGGGGCCTTTTGGCGGCATTAGGCATGGGCGGCTGTGTAAAAAACGTTGATCAAAGCAATATAAACTGTTAATATACCAATCTCAAAGTTATGTGCCCTAAAAGGCCAGACTATAATTATTGTTGATAATTGAACCACGAAAGGACATTCAGACATGGCTAATATATGTGTTTTATGTGACAAGCGCCCGCGTGTTGGCAATCTTGTTAGTAATGCTAATAATCGTACTAAGCGTTGGATTTACCCAAATGTGCACGTCATGCGCTTCAAGGTAAAGGGACAAGTGGAAGTACACCGTGGTGCAGTTTGTACCAAATGTGTCAAAGCTGGCAAAGTTGAAAAAGTAATCTAAGCCCACTACAAGGAATTAACAAATGGCAAATATTAAGTCATCTAAGAAGAGAGCGCTCCAAAGTAAAGCGCAACAGCTTCGCAATCAATCGCGCCGTTCAGAAATTAAGACACTGACTAAGCAATTGATTGACGCGATTGATAGTAATGATGTACAAACAGCACAGGTGCTTGCTCGTAAAGCTGAATCAAAAATAGCTCGTGCCAAAGGCAAGGGATTATTTAGAGCAAATACGGCAGCCCGCAAAGTTAGTAAGATTTCAAAAAAGGTTCCTAGAGGCTAAGAGCGGTCTGCAAGACCGTAAATAGATGCATAGCGTTTATGCAAAAACAAGAACCGTAAAAATCTTAAAAAGGAAGAGGGTACGGTAATGATGAGGTCGAGCGAGTTACTTATAATTGTTGATTCGGTTGAAGAGGCTGTAAAGTTTTATACCGAAAAATTGGCTTTTGATATCGTGGCGCTTGAGGTAAGTCGGGACAATCCGAACCTACTTCTTTCTGCCCAGGTGCGTAGGGGGAAATGCGGCTTAGCATTTCGTGTGCCCCACGTTGAAGAGCTCGCTGAGTTCAGCTTTATTAAACGCTGTGCAAGCCGTTGTATTGGCCTGTACATAGAGGTGAAAAAGGGGCTGGAGAAGTACTGCGAGCGCTGCAAAAAAAGAGGTGTGAAGATCGTTAGCGAGGTTAAAAGTCTTCCTAATGGATCGAAGTGCTGTATAATGCGCGACCCTTTTGGCATCAAGCTCGTCTTTACACAGGTTCCAGAGACAAAAGATATTAAACAAAATCTCGATTTTGCCGGTTTGCGCCTAGACCAAACCAAGCTTGACTCTGTCGATAGCCTTGGCCGCATGGTCGACCACTTAAAATCGTTTGGTATTTTGCGTCGGGCTGCTAAGAAGTATGCTAAGCATAAAATTAGAGAACTAACGGTAAAGCCAAAAAAATAATTTTTCCTGTTGATCAAAAAACGAGCCGGACGTACAATTTGTACATCCGGCTCGTTTTCTTTTTGTGCACTTTTGGCATGGACGTTGTTGGACCTAGTCCTTCTTTGCCACTGGCACAATATCCAGCACAATATCAGCATGTGACGCTTTTACCTGTTTGGTTGCAAAGGAAACATGAAGCACATGCTCTTCATCCATGAACTTTTCAATGTTGTCTGTGTTATCAGTATCAGCATTGTATGGCAGTTCTATGACAATCTCAACCTCATCATCTTCACCTTTAATGATCTGCGCAAGCCCATTCACAAGGGTGTGACTGATAAAGCTGCTATGTGATGTATGCTGTGGTGCTTCTGCTTGGGCTTGAGATTCAGCTTGATTGGAACCTTTTTTTCCGCCCATCGTAGCCTTAATGGTAAGAACGCGGCGTGTCGCGCCTGCCTGACCATTGAGCGTTTCTATTTTAACCGATTGCTGGTCTTTTAGCTGACAGCCAGGTAATGATACCTCTACCACAAAACGTGATTGATCGCTGTTGTAATCGGCCTTGAGAACCTGTAACATTGTACGTGATTTGTGAGATGTTTTTGTTGCTTGTTCATGCAACGCTTCATGCGCCTTTGTTGTTTGTTTGAGAAGTTCTTCCTGCGCATCAAGCATAGCTCTACGCATGTGTGCGTGTCGTGCGACATTCTGACGCATGTGACAAAGCGAACAGGGCTGGTTGTTCAGATTTTCTAGAATGTTCAGCATTGGGTCACTATACGTCGATGCACTGCCGCTTGTCATAAGACACAGGGCTGTTGCCATACCATATAATTTTTTCATGAGATCCACCTGATTTTTGGGGGGTAACGTTATAAAAAACAACTTGTTTTTAAGTATATAGCGTGACGTCGAAAAAAACAAACCTGTGCGGCGCCCGTATCCTTCGAGACAATTGCTTCGCAATTTCCTCAGGACGAGCGCCGTGTTAGTCAATTTAAAGTTGTGAAGAAAATTTAATTTAAACTTAAGAACCAACATAATAGCGCTCGTCCTGAGGAAGCCACGTAGTGGCTGTCTCGAAGGATACGGGCGCCTAAAGTGAGCCAATGCTATCCCCCCATCAAATCCTACAACGACATCGGCGCAAAGCCCTCTTTTAAATCCTGATAGGTTGTATCAATATCAGTGGTCAGAAGTTTAATACCGCCCAGCGTTTCCAGGAAATTAGTATCCCCTCTCCAACGAGGAAGAACATGAATATGCAGGTGTGACGGTATGCCACCGCCACCAGCAACGCCCAAATTAATGCCAATATTAAAGCCTTCAGTCTTGAGAACCTTCTTGAGGATTCCTTCTGACAGCGAAAGAACTTCAATCATTTCTGCACGAATGACAGGAGAGAGTTCATTGAGCGATGGTTTATGCTCATAAGGTAAGATCATGATATGGCCAACATTGTATGGATAGCTGTTCATCATGACAAAGCAATGTTGATAGCGTTTAATAATCAAGTAATGGTCATCCTCATTCGCCATAACTTGTTGGCAAAAAACGCAATCTTCAGCTGAGGCATCGTGCTGGCGTTCCGGTTTTGAGCTATTGGTGACATAGTCATGTCGCCAAGGGGCGTAGAGTCGTTTCATTGTATCCTTTTTTATTTTCCAACCCATATGCACGTTCGCACCCCTCTACTCGGCTTGAAACAAGCCTCCATCGGGGCGAACGGCTTTGTTTGTTTAATTATCGAACTGGCACCTATTTTATACCAAATGCCCGAAGTAGTGTAGCTTTTATGATTGCAGGTGATTTCCTGCCAACAAGCCTGGTCACTTCCTTACCACCCTTAACAAAGATAAGCACAGGAACGCTTGATGGCACAACACCTTGGATAGAATGCATAGCACGGCTCAGATTAATACCATTTTTGCGAGCAATATTATATTTTGCAAAAGAGACTGAGCCTTTGTACGCCTGCTTCAAGTCTTCAAGGTCTGGCATCATCTGTTTGCATGGAACACACAGTGGGGAAAAAAGATCGAGCACAACCGGCTGGCTGGCATTTGCCACAATGTCGCTAAAATCTTTTTCTGAAGTGATCTCAACAAGCTCCTTACCAGCTGCGGTATCGCTAGGCTGTGTTGGAGGCAGTTCCGGTTCGCTTGGTTTTTGCGATGAGCTTGGCTGATTGGCTGGTGTAGCCTGAAAGCCAGCATCTTTCAAAAAGCGTGTGGCCTGTAGGGCGGCCTTGCAGCCATCACTGGCGGCTGTTGTAGCCTGTACCCACTCACGGTCACTAATATCGCCAGCTGCGTACACACCAGGAACCACAGTCTCTTGATGATTCTTCAGCACAGCAAAGCCTTCATTATCAAGCGTTAGCTGACCTTTTAATAAGGCAGTGTTTGGCTTTGAGCCGATGGCTAAAAAGAGCCCATCAATATGCATAGCAGAGATTGCCTTGCTCTTATTGTTTTCTACTATGATATGGCTTAGCGCATGCTTGCCACCTTTAATTTGTTGGATCTGAGAGTTAAAGAGCACGGATACATTAGGCTTTACCAGAACGCGGTCACGAGCATGGAGATCTTTAGCTTTTAATTGATCTTTGCGCACCAGGATAGTGACATCACTAGCAATATCAGAAAGGTAATCGGCCTCAATAATGGCTGCATCACCGCCGCCAACGATAGCGACCTTCTTGCCATTGTACAGAGAGCCGTCGCATACGGCACAGTTGCTGACATGGTTGCTAAAGCTGCCCTTTTCATTTAATTCGCCAGGGACGTGCAGAAGATTTGGCTCGGCTCCCATGGCGATGATGACGGCCATGGCCTTGATGATACGCTTTTTATCTGGGTTATTGAGGTCTTGTACCTCAACCAGGCGTGGCCATGCGGAAAAATCAACACGGGTGACCTTTTCTTGCGTAATGGGAACATTAAGGTTAAGCACCTGCTTTTTCAGGCCGTCGGTAATGACGACACCCGGTGCTTCGATGATTCCTGGCCAGTTACGTACCTTTGGTGATTGCGCTAGTGCTCCGCCCGGCTTTGGACCCTCTATGACGATGCATGGGATGTTGGCTTGTGCCAGGTATTCGGCTGCTGTAAGGCCTGCAATACCCCCACCCAAGATGGCAACAGGGACGACATCATGATTTCGTGGCAGACGGGTAGCATCAAAAGGACGGTTGGAGTCAGTGCTTCTAGATTCGACTTTGGATGGCTTGAAGCAACCGCTTGTTACTGCCAAAAGCATGGCTACAACGCTGATACGGTAAAGACTGGTGGACGCTTTGGGCTGTGTTGGGCTTCTTTTAAAACGATAGGACATGCTAACACCTTTATGCTAAGACAATATTAGAAATTATTCTGCTTAATAAAGGTAGTATAGCCAATAATGCGCAATTAATAAAATGGGCCGATCCAATAATAATTTGGACCGGCCCACACGCATTTGTTTCTATTAGTCAATATCGGAATCAACTATATCTCTCCCTATCTTTTCACCTATTTTTTCGATAAAAGAAAATGTACGGCGTCTTGAAATAACCAGCCCCATCTTCCCATCCTTCATAGTCGACACTTCCGTGTAGGCTTCCTGTCTGGGCAAATTGTTGTATCATGGCAGGATCTCGCAGTTCTACATGCGTATCATCACAGCGATACCATTGGCCAGCGATGTCTTTAACATAGGCAAAATAATGCCCAAGATCAGTGCCACCAACGTGCACGACAACTCCCATCAATTCATAATTACTATGGTGTAGTTGTAGTATTAAGGGAAATGGATGAGGCGTTGTAATTTTCTCTCCCTGTGCGTTTCTCAAATTACGTTTTACCGCAAGGTAATGTGGCGCACTGCCCATTAGAGCGTGCGGCAGCGACTCAACCGCAAGATAACTATGGTTACCAAGGGTTTTTGTGGTGCTCAGGATTGGGCGAGCCTTTCCAGTGAACACCGCATCTTCGTCTCTAGCTTTGTCAAAAAATTGCGCTAAAAATTCCTCAGAATCTTGATTTTGCATATTGCCATTAAAACATTCGTTTGCCACCGTCTGATAAAATGGTGTCACATCATGGCGAGGTAATACACGCTCGGTTGAAGCGGCATAAAGCCTGGCCATATCGGCAAATGACCTACCAAGAGAACCGGCCTTAAAGCGATCTGCCTGGGCTTCCTGTGTTATGAGATCTATAAATTCTGGCATTTGCATTAAGCATTGTAATGCGGCAATAAAGGAGCAATTGTTAGACGGGTTGGTAAACCCTTTTATGGTGACATTGTTGTTGTTATTTACCGATGAGAATAGCTTGGCGGTTCTTTCTTTGAGATATTCAAATGCATTGCTGAAAAATCCAGGCTGTTGCTGTGCTGCGCTTGAGCTACTACTCGATGAACTGCTGCTTGAAGAGCTACTACTTGATGCGCTGCTTATTGGCTCTGCCCATCTAACATGTCTATCTTTTTTGCTGCGTTCAAGCGCCTGCTTGAGCAATTTCTCATTTTGTTGTCTCACTTCCTCTGTCTTGAGACTAGCAGCAAGTTCCCGTTCTAACGCTGTGTCCTCATCCATAATGGCGTATTCATCATCGTAACCATGCGCTTCCTTCTGCTCATTTCTATTCACATTCATATTATTTCTATTTACATTCGTGTTCATATGTGAAGGATGCACTGGGCGCCTTGGCGCCGTTGAACTTGAGGAGCTGCTGCTAGATGAACTACTACTCGATGAGCTGCCTGCTGGCCTGTGATGTGTGGTATGCTTGCCCTTTGCCATCTCTTTACTGGCGGCAAGTGCGATAGCCACATCAGCAGCCTCTTTCTGCTCGGCTTCATGCGTTGCTAGGCTGGCAGCAATGCCCTGGTGTAGGCGTTGCTCTGCCTCATGAGCCTCTTTGGCGGCTCTAGCCTTTGCCTTAGCTTGTTCCTGTTGTTGCGTTGTTGTTAATGCCGGCTTTTTATGCGGCGGCTTCTTGGCAGCGTCAAGGCCAGTAGTCAGCGCAGACATAACCAACACTGCAACAAGATATCTCTTAAAAATACGTTCCATGAATTATTCTCCTTTTTTAGTGTTTGTGTTACTTTTTAGCGGCACCTTCCAATTGTGCAATACGCTTTTCCAGCTTACTAATCTTATCCTCTTGATCTGCAATTTTTGCCAAAGCATCATCAAGTTTTGTGTCCACGTCATTCACCTTGCTTTCAATGGTTTTGACCTGTTTTTTATGTGATTGATGGCCGGTTCTTAACTCTTCAATGTCATCTTCATAGTTATAGCGCGTCTTTTGTTCCATCTTGGTAAGACGGTCATTGAGAATGGTTAAATCGCTTTTGGTTGCCCGTTCAAGGCTATCTACGGCGCGTAGCGCCTCTCTGCCGCTGCCGTCACGGCTACTGCCGCCACCAGAAGAGGATCGTGGTGCCGTTATGGCGCCGCCAAGAAGGCCGCCAGCCGTGCCGCCAATAAAGCTGCCCAGCATTGCATCGCCTGTATGGGATGCGCGTGCATTCATTGTGCTCAAGCCTGATGCTGCAATTAATAAAAGACTAGTGCGTATAGTATTCTTCATCGTAACTCCTTAAAATATAAATCCATCTGACATTCTTGCCTGACGATGTTACACTATATTTTTGTACCGTATGCTACCACTAAGCATATATCACATTATTACAAATTGCAAATATATCCATAAAAAGAATACGAGAGATACGCTGATGTTTACTTTTACTGATGTTTTTTCATTGATCCACAAAGAACAAGAACGCCAAGAAGGCGCACTTAGCCTGATTGCATCAGAAAATTATGCAAGCTATCCAATCTTACAGGCTACAGGATCAGTGCTTACCAATAAATATGCTGAAGGATACCCATCCAAGCGCTATTATGGGGGGTGCCAGGTAATTGACGAGGTAGAAAACCTTGCGATTAGTTTGGGCAAGCAGCTTTTTAATGCTGACCACGTCAACGTCCAGCCCCATTCGGGAGCCAGTGCCAACTTTGCCGTCTATGTGGGCATGCTGAAGCCTGGCGATATGGTGCTTGGTATGAGCCTTGCTGCCGGCGGCCATCTAACGCACGGCTACGGCATTAACTTTTCAGGCAAATTCTATAACTTTATCCCCTATGGCGTTAATCCTGATACCCAGCTTTTAGATTATGACCAGATAGAGCGCCTTGCTCATGAACATAAGCCAAAAATGATCGTTGCCGGTGCATCGGCCTATTCACGCCTGATGGACTATCAGCGCCTGGCTGCTATTGCGGCTAGCGTTGGCGCAACCCTTATGGTTGATATGGCCCATATCGCGGGCCTGGTCGCTGCCAATGTTATCCCAAGCCCGATTCCATGGGCCGATGTGGTAAGCAGCACAACGCACAAGACCTTGCGTGGCCCACGTGGCGGCATGATTTGCAGTAAGGCCCCTTTTGGCAGCATTATTGATAAGGCCATTATGCCTGGCACCCAAGGAGGGCCGTTAATGCATGTTATTGCAGCCAAGGCCATTGCCTACCAAGAGGCGCTACAACCATCATTTAAAACGTATGCTCATAATGTTGTAAGTAATGCGGCGCTCATGGCACAGACCTTTAAGGACCTTGGGTATAAGATCGTTGCTGATGGCACCGATACGCACCTGTTTCTCATTGACCTGCGTGGCAATAAGCAGGCGCCTGGCATTACCGGCAAAGAAGTCGAAGAGTTACTCAGTCGCTGCAACATTATCGTCAATCGCAATGCTATTCCATTCGATACTCAGTCACCAATGTTGACCAGCGGCATTCGTATTGGAACCCCGGCGGTTACAACACGCGGCTTTGGCCCAGAGCAGGTGCAGCAAGTAGCCGTGTGGATTGATGAGGCTATTAAAAAACGCCATGATGAGCAATTTTTGTGCAGCATTGGCGCTGAAGTTGCCAAGCTGTGTCAGCAATTTCCCATTTATGCGGCTATGCCACCACACAATCATTTTACTCAAAGACACAAGGAACTTTCATGATTTCGTACGACGATTTTAGTAACGTAGATATTCGCGTTGGAACCATTGTTGCAGCTGAGGTTTTTCCAGAAGCCCGCAAACCGGCCTACAAGCTTACCATTGATTTTGGTAGTCCGATTGGCAACAAAAGATCATCAGCTCAGATTACCAATTATTACAAACCGGAAGAACTGGTGGGTAAACAGGTGATTGCTGTAGTTAATTTTGCCCCTCGCCAGATTGGTCCATTTATGTCTGAAGTTTTAACGCTTGGCCTGCCTGATGCCGATGGTAAGGTTGTACTCTTAAGCCCAACACATGCAGTACCCAATGGCGGCAAGCTTTTCTAAGACCATTGCGCTTTCCCAAACCCCTTTGGTACAATCACAACTAGCCTTGGCAGGGGAATCAGTTTATTAAAAAAAAGGGGAAGAGGGATGGAAGATAATAACAAAAAGCCAACGGGCATGCCAGATCTGAGGATCGTTAAAGGGCTTATTGCGGTAATGCTCGGCATTATTTGCATTATGCTGGCTCACAGCATCATCATCAAAATGGTATGCTTTATCGTCGGTTTATTTCTTATCTATTACGGCTTGAGTATTCTTAACATTCAAGTTCTGCAGCAGGGGATGAATACGATAAAGTCTTATTGCCAAAGATTTTTTTCTTAAGAAAATTACGAGCCTACAGTCATCAAAACTGTAGGCTCGTTTGCTTTTGAGCTACTCGCGTATTACACACGCTGTTATATCTGCCACATTTAGGCGGGCACGACAGAATGGGCATTTTGAATTTTGGCCTAAGATGCCGCTTGTACAATCGGGGCAACAGCCGTGGCCACAAGGAAATATGGCTACTCGCGTAAATTCATCGCCCTTACAAACGCAACACTCAGTCCCCAGGTCGATGTGTTTACATACTACCTCTGGTATGTTTGGTTTGTATATTTCTGCAATCACACTTTTAGTGCCATCCGCATTGTCCTCTTTGAATGCCCTGCATTCTTGTTGTCGATTGTCTCGATATACAACGCGCTGCTGATATACAACGCGATCCTGGTATACAATACGATCCTGGTATACAATGCGATCTTGGTATTCAACAGGACCTGGTACTGCAACTGGTACACGAACCTCAGGACCTGGTACACGAACAATGCGCTCTTGAATCTCAATACGAGGAGGGACGCTCCTTCGTATTGTTTCGTCATGACGGCTGCGCCGCTCTTGTATGGCCTCTTTTAACGAAGAATATGGCGCTGCCAATTGGTAGGCAACATACACAACATGTACAACGAGTAATTGCTTGAGGCGTTTTTTATACTTGGCATTGGTTGCATCATCATACATTTGATACAAGCGTATCCACGTTGAGCAAGCGGCATTACAAAAATGCAATGCAAGATTTGCTTCGGTCACACCATCATCGCCCAATGCTGCACAGGTGAGGGCACTTAAGCTTTCAAGTACGGGTAGTATGGTGCGCCGTAACCTTTCATGATCCTTTTTCGATGAGCTAACCGGTTTTTGCGTGGTATTAGGGGTACCAGAATCTGTCAGTTCGAATAAATTTTCATCGTCGGCAGGTTGCTCAGCATTAGCATCAGTGCCGGTGACTTCTGGCTTATCCGATGGTTTTTGTTTCGGTTTCTTTGCGACAAGAGAAACCAAGAGCCTACCGGCTCTGCCAAGGGCCTGTATGTGATCATACGCATTTACACCAAGCCCTAAGCCACGACCTACGTAATATTCGGCCGGCTTTTCATAATCGAATGCAAGTACTAATGCGCATGAATGGGCAATCCTAATGCCGGAGACAAGGAACCTCATAAAATTGGCTTTTACTGAGACATCATCTTTAACGTCATATTCTACCCGGCTAGCCAATCCGCGAAGAAGGGCCGTTACCACTTCTACGCCCTTGGCGCGTCGTTGTATACGGGCCCTTGCTTGCTGTTGCTCACGCAGCATTTCTTGGTACCAAGACTGATTATGCCACCAATGGTCAGCTTCATCATACATAGGCCTACAATCAGGAACCACCGAGAAAATAATGAACAACACTGGCAGGGCCCAGCGTTTAATAACGTGTTTCACGCAAATTCCTAACGAAAAAAATTACAGAAAAAGGGCGCTTTAAAAGTGTTTTACATTCTATGCTTTTTTAAAAAAATGGCAAACATTGCTGATGCTTCAGGCAGCCTTTTATCAGAAATGTGCTATACTTTTCCTACCTTGAATATACAAGTCACTTTATAACGGTAGGAACAAAGCCATGAATATGGATAAACTGTACGATCATCTAGCACACGAAAAACAGGCACAGGAGCTTTGGGCCAAAGAAGGCGTCTATGCTTTTACGCCCGGCAGCGCCAAAGAGGTCTATAGCATCGATACGCCGCCTCCTACCGTGTCTGGCACACTCCATATTGGCCACGTTTTTTCCTACACGCATGCTGACGTCATTGCCCGCTACAAGCGTATGAAGGGCTTCAACGTCTTCTATCCCATGGGCTTTGATGACAACGGCCTGCCTACCGAGCGCTTTGTAGAGAAAAAAAATGGCACCAAGGCACACCTCATGAAGCGTTCAGAATTTATCGACATGTGCCTGCGCGAAACGCACGATGTGGAAAAGCTTTTTGAAGTGCTGTGGCAGCGCATTGGCCTATCGCTTGATTGGTCAAAGACCTATTCAACCATCTCGCCACGCGTCCGCCGTATTTCACAATATTCTTTTCTGGAATTGTATAAAAAAGGCCTGGTCTATCGAACCGAAGAGCCAGCCCTGTATTGCACCACCTGCCGCACCTCAGTAGCTCAGGCCGAACTTGATAGCGTCCAGGTCAACAGCACGTTTAATAACATTGCCTTCACCACCGAGGCAGGCGAAAAGCTGGTGATTGCCACCACACGCCCTGAGCTTCTGGCCGCCTGCGTTGCCGTCTTTTACCACCCGGATGATGATCGCTACAAGCACCTGGATGGCACCTTTGCTATCACGCCGCTGTATGAAAAGCCGGTGAAGCTGATCCCTGATGCAACCGTTGATCCCGCCAAGGGAACCGGCCTGGTGATGTGCTGTACCTTTGGTGACCAGACCGATATTCAATGGTATAAAACGCACAAGCTGCCCTTTGTGCATATTGTCGGCTTTGATGGCAAATGGACAGCGGTCAGTGGACCTCTTGCCGGTATGACCGTGCATGAAGCACGTAAAACTATCCTGCTGCTTCTAAAGGAGGCTGATGCACTGCTTGACCAAAAGGCCATTACCCATGCAGTCAGCACACACGAGCGTTGTAAGCAGGAGATCGAGTATTTGGTGCTTCATCAGTGGTTTATTAATATTCTTGATCACAAAGAAACCTTTCTGGCGCTTGCTGATAAGATTGTTTGGAAGCCTGAGCATATGAAGGCGCGCTACCGCGATTGGGTACAAAATTTGGGCTGGAACTGGGGCATTTCGCGCCAACGGTTCTTTGGCATCCCCTTTCCGGTGTGGCATTGCCAAGACTGCTCGCAGGTCCTGCTTGCTGATCCTAAGAGCCTACCCATTGATCCGCAAGAGCAAGCGTTCCCTGGTGGCGCATGCACTGCATGCTCAAGCACCAACATTGAGCCAGATACCGATGTGATGGATACCTGGAACACTTCATCCCTGACGCCACAAATCAATGTTAACTGGCCTGATGCATCGCCAGATGGCCTGACCATGCCAATGAGCATGCGGCCCCAGGCGCACGATATTATCCGTACCTGGACCTTTGATACGATCGTTAAATCGTATTACCACAATGGAGATATCCCGTGGAAGACGATTGTGATGTCCGGCCATGTTTTGGCAGGTAAAGAGAAAATTTCCAAGTCTAAAGAGAACAGTAAAATGACGCCGGAGGGCTTATTGGCCGAGTACCCGGCCGATGTTATTCGGTATTGGTCGGCCAGCGGCCGGCTAGGCGCTGATACGGCGTTTAGCGAAAATCAGCTTAAAATTGGCCAACGGCTGATTACCAAGTTATGGAATGCGTTTCGGTTTATTGCCGAGCACCTTGCCCATTCGACTCGCCAAGGCTCGCTCAGGGTGGTCGGGATAGATAAACAGCCGTTCGCCCCGATGGAGGTGCCGCAGGCCGTTAGCCCCGCAGGGGACCGAATAGAGGGGAGCGAATGGCGCACCCCAAATCCAACCGATCAGCTCAACCAGTGGATTCTGCATGCCCTGAGCGGCACGTACAGCTCCTACCAAAAGCATTTTGACGATTACGAATATCACAGCGCGCTTGAGGCAGCTGAAAAATTCTTCTGGCAGGATTTTTGTGATAACTATCTAGAGCTTATCAAAGACCGGCTCTTCAATCCGGGCAACTATACGCCAGCACTGATTGATGAAACCAAGCAGACGCTGTATGAATGCGGCTTTGGGCTGCTGCAACTCTTTGCCCCATTTCTACCACACATCACCGAAACCCTGTATCAAGCGTTCTGCAAGGAATATGAGCAGGCAGTATCAGTGCATATCACCACGTTTGATAATAAGCGCTTTGCATATCGCTATGACAAAGCAACAGCTGCCATTGCCGCGGTGCTTAATGTCGTTGCCTCAGTCAGAAAGCTTAAGAGTGAAAAACAGCTTTCGCTCAAGACTGAGCTAGCCTCGTTGGTTATTTGCAGCACAGATCAGACCGTGCTTAACGCCCTTAAGGTCCATACGACCTTGCTCTGTGGCATCACCAAGGCGCAAGGCATTGATTTCCAGATGGCTGCATCCTCCTCCGCTAATGCTACGGCGGGACAGGCAGTTGAACAGGGACAGATTGAGGGACAAGAGGGCGCCCTGGTCGCCAGGGTTGGTATATAACCCATGATCACCATTAAAAACACCCAACGCACTATCCCCGTCAACGTAAATCACCTGAAACGGCAAGCTCAAACGATGCTTGCTGCCCTCAAGTACGGTGGCTTTGATCTGGGCATCTGGTTGACCACTAACAAGACTATTCATCGGTACAATAAAACCTATAGGCACAAAGACAAGCCGACCGACATCCTTTCGTTTCCCCACCATCCTACACTGAAGGCAGGGGATCGAATTATTGTGGTCTACCCAGAGGATAAAAATCTGGGAGATCTGATTATTTCGCTTGAATACGTCCAAAGAGAAGCAGCCGTCACCTGGAACCGGAGCTTTGATGAGCACTTGACTGCGCTCTTGGCCCACGGCATTGCCCACCTTTTGGGGTATGATCATGAGATTAATGAAGATTTTGCGGTTATGCAAAGGGTGGAGAAGAAGCTTTTAAAGGCCGTTAAATAGGCAATTTTTCTATTAATCTCACGACCAAAACAGCTTGCTGCCTGAGGTTATCTGCCACAGGTTGACGAGGCGGCGCGGTAGCAGGCATAAAAAGGACCAAGCAAAAAAAGAGGCCCAGGGTCTGGTGTAAAAACCAAATCCTGGGCCTTTTGCTTGCGCATTCAACTACTTAATCAATCAATTATTAGACGGCTCTCCTTCATGGGTGTCTCGTCTTCCATCCCCTTACTGGACAGGTCGCCCGGTGATGTCTCGTTTTCAATGGTAGTATTTTTTTCAATAGTTCCCTCGTTTTGAATGCTTTTTTCCAATACTCCCTCGCGTTTTCCAGCTATCTCCTGCTCCAATGTATTTTCCATTTGTTGCTCCTCCTGTCGCATTGTTGCTGCAATGCTTTTGATGTTTAAGGGATCGCTTGGCACCTTTAGCCACACTTTCCAGCTAATCTTACATAATCCTATACAATCTTATATAATCTTATACAATCTTATATAGTTGATTTATTAGATTTCTGGGAGGAAAAACATGGCCAAAGGTTTTGTTGATTATGATAAACGCCTCCAGGGCGTCCCAGGTCCACTATGGACCAAAATTGCCAACATTGATGAGCTCAAGGGACAATGGGTGGCCAGCGGTGCATTGAGCCCCCAAATCCTTGGCCAGCTTAAGCAGTCGGTGTTAATTACGTCTGCCGGTGCATCAACCCGTATTGAGGGGGCAAAGCTTTCTGATGATGATGTTGAGCGTCTTATGCGCGGGCTGGCTGTTAATAAATTTACCGATCGAGACCAACAGGAAGTCCGCGGCTACTTTGAGCTCCTTGAAAACATATTTGACAGCTGGAAGACGCTCAGCCTATCAGAAAATTTAATCCAACATTTCCATCAAGAGCTGTTAAAGTACGTTGAAAAGGATAGCCTGCATCGCGGCAACTATAAAAAGACCGAAAACACCGTCATTATGATTGATGATGCTGGCAATTCGATTGGTACACTGTTTCAAACAACGCCAGCATACCTGACAGCCAAAGAGATGCAGGAGTTGGTCGAATGGACCAAGCAAGCGTATGATCGCAAAAGCCACCACCCACTGCTTATCCTAGCTAACTTTGTTATCGATTTTTTAAATATCCATCCGTTTCAAGATGGCAATGGCAGAATGTCGCGTGTGCTGACCAACTTCATGCTGCTTAAGCAGGGGTATCTGTACGCCCCATACGTATCACAGGAAAAGATCATTGAGACTCACAAGGTTGATTATTACGTAGCATTACGCAAAAGCCAAAAGACATTTAAGACAGAGCATGAAGATATTGCGCCATGGCTTGATTTCTTTTTATCCGTCCTTCTGCAACAGGCTCAGGCGGCAATCGATCTCTTGACCGGCGCAAATATTGAGATGCTCTTATCACCAAAACAGCTTGCGGTCTGGCGCTATCTGCAACAGGTGGATGAGGCGGCGCCTGGCCAAATTCAGGAACATACGGCGATAGCGCGGGCTACGGTGAATCAGGCACTTGATAAATTAGTCCGGCTCAAGAAAGTTGAGGTTCTTGGCCAGGGGCGGGCAACGCGGTATAGAGTGCAAAAGGGCTCAAAATAAAAGAGGGCCCAGGGTCTGGCGTAAAAACCAAATCCTGAGCCCCTTGCTCGCTCATTCAACTATTTGACTACTCAATTATTGGACGGCTATCCTCAATGAGTGCTTCATTTTGCGCCTTACCAGCTAGACCTTCCAGTGATGTCTCGTTTTCAATGGTAGTATTTTTTTCAATAGTTCCCTCATTTTGAATGCTTTTTTCCAATACTCCCTCGCGTTTTCCCGCTATCTCTTGCTCCAATGTATTTTCCATTTGTTGCTCCTCCTGTCGCATTGTTGCTGCCTTGGCACGTAGCGCAGTCAGTTTTGCTGGGTTGTTTTGTATACCCGCTATGTACGTTGGATCAATAACTTGGTCAGGATAGACCTCTTTAACAAGTTCTTGGACTTCTTGACGGCTTTGTTCCGCTTGAGCTGCCTTTGCCTCGGCTTCTTGTTGAATTTTTGCTGCTCCGGCCTTGGCTTGTGAGCTGCTGGCTAGTTGCGCGCGGACTTGGCTTAATGGTAGAGGGGCTCCTTCTGCATCAACCAGCGGATTTGCTGCCGGCTTTGTGGTTACAGGTTGTCCCTCGCCTGTGGAATTTGTAGGCCCTTGCGCAGGTTTATCCTGTGTAGCGAACTTTTCTGGGGGTTGGGCTGCCTTTATTTGCTCAATTTTTGCCTGCACTTCTTGTATCTGTCTTTCGGTATCAGGATTTGTGCCATCTGTAACGCGAGATGCGAAAGAAAGATCGTTCAGCTGTTTTTCTAATGTTTCAAGATCAGGAGTAGCGGCGGTTCCAGGGCCTCCAGCTTTAACCTTAGTAATAAGCTCTTCTGAAGTGAGCCTGGATGGTTGGTTTTGATTAATAGGTGCCGTTCTGGTGTAAGCCCTATAATCTGCTTCGGTGAATTCCGGCGCTTGGACTTTTTCTGCCGGTGGAGGGTTATTAGATGATTGACCTTGTTTATAGGCTTGATAGCCTTTATAGGCCGCTCCGCCGACGACAGCAAGACCAGCCGCCGCTGCTGTTGCGCCAGCGCCAATTTTCACCTTCTTTTTGGTTGATAACTTAGCCTTAGCTACCACGCGGCGTGAGTGGCCAATAGCTACGATAGCCATGCAACTGAGTACCCCAAAAATAATGGCCATTCCTCTCTTTTTGAACAATCTTTTCACGATTATCCTCCTTCTAAGTTAGTTATATAAAATAAAAAAACGTTAAATCCTATTTGGATTATAAACTAGGGGGATTGCAAGGCGCAATGCTTTTGGTAAAAATAAAATCTATTGAATTTTCTATTTGAAATAATATACAATCAAATCATGTTCTACCTGAATGGCAGGTGGAGGGTTTTTATTATATCAACATAGGAGGTTTTCTATGAAGGTTCTCACGAATAGTTCGATGCTTCGTAAGGTTTTGCTTGCTTCAGTTATAGCGGGCGCTGCGTACAGCAGCTCATGTAACGCGGGAGCAGTAGCATTCTCACCTAATGGGGGGGTGTATTGCGCATCAATAACGCCTGGCGAGTATTTACAGGTCAGCATTTATAACCCAATGACTCCTGGCCTTGTTTTGGCTACAAGCACCACCAAAGTAAGCGGCAACATAACATTTGGCGCTCGTAAGAGTGACGGCACCTATACGATTACTGTAGGTTCAAGCAAGTTTACGTTTAGCCCAGGTGCTACCCAAAAGGTACTTGTACCTGCCTAGTCCCAGTATTAAAAAGCATAACCTCTAAAAAGGGGCCCAGGTTTTGGTGTAACAACCAGGCCCTGGGCCTTTTTTGCTTGTTCATGGCAATAAAAATGCCAGTTTGATTCGTAAGGTTTTTAGTATAAACTCTTAGTCCCTTCCTGTTGAAGTGTGGTTCGATACGATTTTCATCGTCCTACGGACTTGAAAATCACTCACCACGGCCTGCCCGCCGTAGCCTTGTGCGTAGGCTGGGAGCGCTCACCCTGAGGAGGCCGTAAGGCCGTCTCGAAGGGTATGCGAAGGCTGGGAACGGATATTTAGAATTTTCCCAAAAATAACAATCTTGTAACGAGAACAATTATGTCAACAAAAGCTACTGCTAAATCTAGTACCGGCGAGCTGCTCTACGGCGCTCACCCCTTAATCGAAATGCTTAAAGCAAAAAAACGTAAACTGATTGCGATTTATACAACCAAACAGCTGCCAAAGTCTTGGGATCGTATCGCGCCATACCTGCCAAAAAGCGTACCTAACATCCAGTATGTGACCCGCGAGGCCCTTGACCGCATGGCAGGATGCAGCGACCACAACGGCGTTGTTGCCTGGGTTTCTCCATTCAAATACACCTCCCAGATTTTTCATCCAAGCAAAAAGCCATTCCTGTTGGTCCTGGACTCCATTCAAGACGTACGCAACGTGGGTGCTATTCTGCGTTCAGCCTACTGCACCGGCGTTGATGGGGTGGTCATGTGCAAAACTAAGTCAGCAACGCTCACCCCAGCCGTTTTCAAGGCATCAGCCGGCCTTGCTGAGCACTTGGATATTTACCAGGTTGCTTCGCTCAAGCAGGCGATAAGTGAGCTCAAGGCGGTTGGTTATAATTTTTATATGGCCGTCCTGAACGGCAAAGACGCAACGCAGGTTGAGTACAAAAAGCCTGCGTGCCTGGTGATTGGGAACGAGGCATTTGGGATAACCCCTGATATTCAAAAGATGGGCCAGCCGATTACGATTCCTCAGCGGACCCCGGATATTTCGTACAATGCCTCGGTTGCCGCCGGGATTCTGTTATTCTTGCTAGCGAATAAGACGGAGTAGCCTCAATACCTTTGGCTTTTTGATACCTTTCTTGGGCGCATCAGTCCGATCGCGGTCCAGAGTCTGCCCCATTATTGCCGTATGGGCTCTTCTCGCAGCGTAAGAATAATTGACGCCAGGCAGAATATAGCCAATAGGCTGATAAGCGTTGATGCCGCCATCAGATGACCTATAAAACCGAGTCCGAAAACTCCCAATGCAACAAAGGCATGGGGCATGACAAATGGCAACATTGGTTCTTTGAGTAGATCCGTGCGTAACGAAAAAGAGACAAGCAGGAGCGCCATCTGCGTTATTGCAAGAGCGCCACATACAATGATTGATTGGCAAGGCTGCAGTGCCTCACCTGGCTTAAGGCCAATGACGCACTCTATGCCAACTGATACAATCGGAATTGCCATGCAAATTGGCAGATGCGCATACAGCCACAATTCATGGCGTAATAAAAAATGTTTCGATTTTTTGAGAAAGGCGTGCGTCACCTGAAAGCCATCAAAGTATACCCACCATAAGCTGAATGCTATTAGCAGCCCGAGGATGGCAACCAGTACAGATTCAAGGTGTAGACCACTTTTATCAATGCCGATAATGACATCAACCAGTGATTCGCCCAAAACAATGAGCACAAAGACGGCAAAGCGCTCGGGCAAATGTGTAAAGCTTGGTGGAAATTTGATGTGCAATACACCGGCTGTTAATGGCGTCAGGATATCAATAATGCAGGCCACACCCCACAGTGCCAAGCGGTAGGGAGGCGGCACCATGACCGACAGCGCCCACAAAAGCGCTGCAATACCAAAGCCAACGGCGTAACGCGTTGTTAATGTTCGCACTTTTTGGATAAAAAATCCGGCAAGTGCGTATTGCAGTACCAATAGCAACCGCACGACAGCATATGATAATGCAAAGCCAACAGAAGTAACGTGGAGACCATCACGAATATGCACAATCAGCAAGGCAATGGCTATCATTTGCAACACAGCAAGGAAACGGTGCGAAAGATCATCAGAATCAAAGCGACTTAAATAGAGCGTCTGCCCTACCCATGCCCACCAGACGGGGAAGAAGAGGAACAGATAAGCCATGAGGCCGGTGAAGGAATAGTTTTTGCTGAGAGCGTCAGCCAGATGAGAAATAGCAGCAGCAAACATCAGATCATAGAAAAGTTCAAGCCAAGTAGCATGCCGATCCTCTTGTGGATTTGCAGGATGTAGTACAGGGGGACGAATAAGATTTTTCTTAAACTGCATACTACGTTCTCCATATACTGGATAAAGATAGGGAGGCTGGCCGTGCCATACGAAGCTCCGCAGGAGCGAAGTATGAAGCTCCGCAGGAGCGAATTTTTTAGGACTGGCCCTACTACGCTCTACGAGCTACGAAGGGCATACTTCGCTCTTCATTTTTGCTATTAATATTCATCTTTAGGCGAAGTATGGCTTGCCATACGAAGCTCCGCAGGAGCGAAGTATGGTGGAGGCGATGGGAGTCGAACCCATGTCCGTAACAGTAAATGCACTAAGTACTCCATGCGTAGCCCTTAAATTATACGAGTATGAACTGGCAAGGGCACCGCTCCATACAAGCCGGCTCAGTTAATTAATGCAGGATTACACGGCCAAAAAGTCTACCTGCATCTTCTATCTTGTTTATACGAGTGGGTCAACTGATAGATACGTCAACTTCACAAGATGCTACAGCTATCTACTAGTGATAAGCTGGCTCATACGCCGCATTGGAAAGCATAGCCCCCATGCGACTCGACAATGTATTGTCTGCACTTATTGTTTTTAACGGTTTCTTTAACGAGTTTGCCATCAAAAACTCGGCATGCACTCAGTTCACAAACTACCACGTCGAAACCAAGTACGCCCCCAAACATTTCAAAGATTGCTGATACTGCTTTACTTTTCAGTAAAAACAGCCTACAATAAAATTTGCTTCCTGTCAATAAAGATCATAAAAACATAGCAGGTGCTCTTTAGTTTCCCCTAGATCCCAGGTCAAGCCTGGGATGACGTCCGTAGGAGTCAACGTTTACGTCAGGAATTGCAACACTAAAAAGTGCCTGCGCATAATACTTAAGCATCAATATAATACTTATGAAACCATCACGCTACCTCCCAAAAGAAATTACAGCTCGTAGTCTTGAACTATCCAACCTTCAGGCAGAAAAACGTGCAAAGGCGGCCAGAGCCGAGCAGTCCGGTATGCCGCGCAAAAAGAAGGGCCTTGGGCAACACTTTTTGCGTAAACAGTCAACGGTCGATAATATGATCGAGAAGGTCATTATAACACCTGAAACGTCGGTTATGGAGATTGGCTGCGGCGATGGCTTTCTAACCCGTGCTATTTTGGCACAAACCAAATGCAAACAGCTTCGCTGCTTTGAGATAGACCATGAATGGGCAACCTTCGTGCGCAAGGCGGTCACTGACCCACGCCTGACCATTAAACTACAGAATATTTTGGATATGAATTGGGCCGAAGAACTAGCAGACGGCGCGCCATGGGTGCTGCTGGCCAACCTGCCGTACAACATCACCTTTCCCATCCTCTTTTTGCTGCAAAAGAATAAACAGCTCTTTCAGGAAGGTGTTGTCATGGTTCAGGAAGAGGTCGGGCAAAAAATCGTCTCAAATTACGGTCGAAGCTACAATCCTACATCGATGTTCTTACAGTACCACTTTGTGTGGCAACTGATGGAAAAAATTGAACCTGGGGCATTTACGCCCCCTCCAAAGGTGCACTCGCGCCTACTCTACTTCAAGCCTCGTTACGATCAGGCACCAATCCCACACGAAGAGAAATTTTGGGCTTTTTTGAAGTTGTGCTTTAAATCACCACGGCAGACGTTGCGTAATAATCTGAAGTCGACACATTATTACACACGGCCAGGACTCCCAGAATCAATTATGCAGCTGCGCGCACAGCAAATGTCCTTTGATGATTTCTTGCAGGTATGGCAGGTTGTTGGGCCGCAAGACTAAAACAATAAAAACGCCGTCAGCGCCTCATGCCAGAAATAGTAGCATGCAGCCCCCAGCGCCAAAAATGGACCAAAGGGGATGCGCACGCCGCGCGGGCATTTTAAGAAGAATATATAAAGCGCACCGAAGGCCAAGCCGGTCAGCGAGCCGATCATAACACTTGCCCACACACCGATTGGACCCAAGAAGGCGCCGATCATGCTTAAAAATTCCATGTCACCAACGCCCATTCCCTCAGTGCCGGTAAAGCGCTTAAAGCTATAGGCGATAAGCCACAATATGCCATAGCCAAGGAAAGCGCCCAAAACGCTATTGAGTAATGAAATGGGCAGATATCCCATAGAGGCACTCAACCATGCCACTGGCACCAGCCAGATGCTAAACAGTTGCGGAATAACCATCGCTTCAAGATCGGTCCTGGTAGAGGCAATAAGAGCACTGAAAAAGATAGCGCTAATGGCGCATGATGCATAATCAAGTGTGGCGACATAGGAGGCTAGACCATAAGACTGTAGAAGGTGCTGTGCTGAAGAAAGGGTCACTACTGTATCATAGTCACACTGCAATAGGGGCCAAGCCAACATAATAAAACTGAGCGCCGTGATGCACTCTATGAATGGATAGAGACATGAGATAGATGCTTTACAGGCGCGACATTTGCCTCGCAAAATAACCCAAGAAACAACTGGTATAAGGTCATACCAATGCAACACAACGTGGCAATGAGGACACAAAGAACGCTTGGTAAAGAAAGGGATATCGTGCACAAGTCTGTAGGCAACGACATTAAGAAATGAACCCCAACAGAGTCCGACCAGCGCTATTACAATTAAAAGCGCCCAATCCATTACTCATCATTTCCTGTATCATCTACAGGAGGCAGTTCATCGTGAATTTTATTGAGAAGATCGTTAACTATACGTTCCCGCTCTTTTGCTGCATCAAACAGGAAAACAAGCTCAGGGCCATAACGCATATTAACGCGTTGCACAAAGTTTTTGCGCAATGACGTCTTATAAAGCTTAAGTACATCGAGCGCCTTAAGAAATACCTCTTGGCCTGGTTCTTTGAATGAAGAAAAGTAGACGTAACATATGCCAGAGTTAGGCGATATATCTACATTTGATACGTAAATATCGGCGATAACAGGCTCTTGCTCGGCAAGGTCACGAATGATGGCGATAATCTCTTGAAGAAAGAGAGACTTGCGCCGCTCTCTCTTCACGCTTGATGCTGATGATTCTGTCATACAATAACATTTGCTTATGTAAGCATACTTTCGTACATCTTAATCATGTTATTTTTGACAGCTCTCATGCGTCTTTTACGCCTCTTTTGTGTAGGAGGTTCGTAATAGACTTGTCGCTTCATATCACGTGAAACGCCTTCGCGTTCAAGTTTCTTTTTCAATTGCTTCAGGCTTCGTTCTAAGTTGCCGCTCACCTGAACTGAAATATTATATGTCTTTGACATAATAAAAGAGCACCGCCTTATTAGAGTGAAATTTAAGATTTAAAAAACTAAACAATGTTCGATTCTAATACAATAATGAGGTTTTGTCAAAGCTTATTAGAGGTTTTTCCCCTAAAACGTCACCATGATACTGCCCAGCAGCGTCACCGACCGGTAAATCCGTATGCCGCTCAAATTAGCCTGTACAGCGCCGCCCAGCGTGACGGCCGGCGATAGCCTATAATCAAAGCCAACCGCAGCCTGCTGATTCTTCCAGGAAGACTCTCTAATCGTACGTGGTAGGCCTTCTTCAAAGGCAGCTTTACGCTCTGGATTAGACTCTGTAAGGGTGATATGATCTTTTAAGTGGACTGTATAGATCCAATCAGCATATACCGATAACCCATCAACAAAGTTATTTGATTTGCCCGATACATTCATGTACCACGTTATGCCAGGCTGCTTCCTGATGGATGTCTTCCAGGGGATAAAGCCGCTCTGGTACGGGCTTGAGTGCACCCGATGTTCTTGAAATTCTTTACACTGAAAAGCATATAAGCAGCCGCCGCCAAAGCACCCCTGAAAGGTCTGATTGCTCTTTGGCAGGAGAGGAAAGTCAAAGGCAACCGATCCCTCTACAGTTAGACCATAGTAGCCATCGTTACCGGTAGAAACGTAAAACAATTTGTCTGCGTCGCAATCATTGCGTGTTGGAATCCAGCAACCGACTTCAATGTATGGCGCCACGGTGACGGCTAAATCGTTATTTTTATCACGAAATTCAATTGGCATATGACAATGGACCGAGGCGTGTACATCCTCGGTTACTGATTTGTTGTACGGAGCAAAATCAAGGCCAATATCTTCGGCTATAAGTCTTAATGCGCTCTCTGAAACAAGATTGTCATAAAGAATAGCTGCATCGCCGGTATCATCGGGGCCTTGCGGCAACAACGGCGTTGTTGTCGGTGGCGTTGTTGCGGGCGTTCCACCAGGGACTATGTAATTACCGTTTATTAACATGCCAATCGCATCATAGGCAAACTGCGGTGTCAGTGACTGAACAAGTGGCGTAATTGGCTGCACCGGCGGAGGATTGGTATTATTTGGCGCAATGCTCGGTTGTTTTGAGGGGGCGATATTCTGTCGCACATTCACAAAGCCGGCCTTAACTGTCGCACCAAAGGTGCCGTACAGCTCGATTGACGTCTGTACACGTACACCAATTTTTTCGTAGCGCACCGGCACATTTAAAAAGACAAACGGCTCGTATTCTGGCCTAAAATTTTTCTGTTTTGTATAGTCTGCGCCCTGCCCCATATTGAGGGGAGGCAAGCCTTGGTACTTGTCGATAGTACCAGCAGGAGGTGTTGGAGTAGTCGAAGAGGCTGGGGGTTGGGGCCCTATAGCCATCGTACTGATATTATTTTGCAATGTTGGTAAATGTTCATAATCGGCAAACGGCTGAGGAGCGGCTGCCTGACCAAAAAATACACCGAGCATATTCCACTTGCCTAAACGCGCACCGGCAGGCATGGCACCTATCTGTCCCTCTTCACCACGCACGGTGCGAGCACTTTGATAGAAAGGGGAAACAAAGAAGCTAAAGTCAGCCTTGTTGCTCGCATTATAATATTTATCAGTGCCATATACCGTATAGAACGGTTGTGGATCAAAAACGTTATTCAATGGCGTTGCGCTAACAGACGACAGGTGTAAGCATGCAACAATGCACGCGATTATGACCATGGTGCCAGCATTAGATGCTACGCGTTCTTTTTTTGCATTCTGCATGTTTGAAAATCCTCTTTACCTTTAAGCAGGGTTTGTTGCGTAAAAACACATTTGTGTTATACCATCATCAAACGCTGCTGGTCAAGAGGAATTCAAATCTTATTTAGTTATGGAGAGCAATCGAGGTTATAAAAAACAGCACACACAAGCATATCACGCCGAAGGTATATACTTATCAATGAGCGCCTTCTGAAAGAGATCATAAACACCATTGTACAGCCTCATCACCATGCTGACATTATTTTTCTTCTTTTTCTCATTCATCTTTTTCATCTTTTCCCAATCCTCTTCGGCCAACCGCCCCTTATCCTGGGCAGAAAGATCATTACCTACCAGTATCTCTACAGGCACCAAATGTTGTAGCAATAAACGTTGAATACTATTGAAACGAGGTGTCCATTGGTCAGGATGACACATATATTCAAATCCCCTGGCCTCTTGCATATATTTGCAATATTCCTCAAAAAGTCTTTCTTGTTTTGGCGTAGACCCATTTAAAAAAGGTTGAATGGTCTGAAGATTATATAAACAGAGCTTACCAACGATACGATATAAATATACTAGATCGTGAACAGATAATACTTCGTTAAAGGCCGCCATTGCCTTCTCATAAAGAGGAACTTGGCCGATCGGTTCTATATACAACCCTTTATCCTTGTAGGCAGCAAAATAAGTCTTAGCGCATGCGTAGGCAAATTTACGTTCTTCCCTTTCCAAAAGGTTAGATTTGCCACACAATTGCATATGGATTAAATATGTCTCAATAAGCACCCGTGTCGCAATATTGGTCTGTATTATTGCTGATCCATCACCATGTACAATAGTCCTGCACAATGTGCATGCATTCAAGAGCGAAAGAAATAATGGAACATTTTTAAGCAGTGCAGAGACCTGATAGTGGCCCCTAGGTCTAATCGATTCAGAGACATTGTGGCGATCTTCAGGTCTACGCGATATAAGCTCATTGTTACAACCTTCCATTCCTGGAATAAGGACATCGTGGGAGCCACTAAAACCAACCCGCTTGGCTATAAAAACAGTAAATTCTAATTGCGTCATAATGCCAGCCAGGAGCGCTCGAACATAGTAGGGCTCACTATCGGCTGTAAATACATCGTCTTGGTCAAAATTATCACCAGATTTACTATTAAAGGTCATAACCGTTCTAGCACGCGCCTTCCATTCGGTCTCAGTTGATTGTACAACCTCTCCTTCATTAAGCACATCTTCATCAAATGCAAATATCTGCTGCTCTTCTTGCTCTTCTTCTATGTCACTCAGCATCGCTGGCAATGTCGTTTGAACCAACAGACTCATAGATACTAAAAGGCACAATGCCATCATAATCCGCATATATAATTTGGTAGTCATTAAAAACCCCTTGTTTTACGTTATTACTTTATTTTTACTTAACATCACTGAGTATACATGCCTTAAAGAAAAATGCACATGCAGCGCATTTTTCGCCATTTAAATAGAAATTTGAATTTTTACTATAGCTTTTTGCTATAAAAAGCACCTATTTTTATTGATAGGGCAACCTGGGTATTTAAAAAGGTGCGGCAGATGTTTGTTTTTCAACGTAATTTAGGGTAAAATACTGCATGAATAATCAATTCGATGTTATCGTAGTGGGTGGAGGCCATGCCGGCGTAGAAGCAGCCTATGCAGCCGCCAAGATGGGCTCCAGGACACTTTTATTGACGCTTGATATAGACAAGGTGGCATCCATGCCATGCAATCCTTCTCTGGGTGGCCTTGGCAAGGGGCACATTGTCTTTGAAGTCAGCGCTCTGGGCGGCCTTATGCCACAACTGTGCAGTAAGACTTATCTGCAAGCGCGCATGCTGAACACAAGCAAAGGTCCGGCTGTACAGGGACTACGATTACAGATTGATAAATATGCCTATAGCGCTCTGGCCAAAGAATACCTACTCAATACCCCTAATCTTACTATTGCTCCGCACATGGCGATCCAAATTTTGACGGAAGATATTGGCAGCATCAAACGCATCACTGGCGTTGTCACGACCGATGGAAAGGCCTTTTATGCTCCGACCGTTGTGATCACAACCGGCACGTTTATGAAGGGCCTGGTACACATCGGTAGAACGCGCTATAAGGCTGGCAGACGCGGCGAAGAGGCCGTCTATGGCTTATCTGAATCAATAGCACAGGCTATGAATGCCCCGCTAGGGCGCCTTAAGACCGGAACGCCCCCACGACTACTCAAAACAAGCCTTGATTACAGCAAATTTGATCAGCAAGAGAGCCAGTCACTAGATTATTTGTATGAATTTGATCACATGACTGTGGAAGAAAAGATCCCGTGCTATATTGCCTATACCAATGATGAAACGCACGATATTATCAGCAATAATCTTCATCTCTCTGCGCTGTATAGCGGCAATATCAAAGGCACTGGGCCACGTTATTGCCCATCCATCGAAGATAAAGTTGGCCGTTATCCAGATCGGCCATCACACCACGTCTTTATTGAACCTGAGGGTGCCGACATTGATGAAATTTATCCGGCAGGATTATCGACCTCGTTACCGCTTGAGGTACAACTGGCCTACATCCGTAGTATCAAAGGCTGCGAGAATGCGGTCATTGCCAAATGTGGCTATGCCATTGAGTATGATTTTATCCAGCCAACACACCTAACCCACACGCTTGAAGCAAAGGCGGTACAGGGGCTCTTTTTGGCCGGCCAAATTAATGGCACAACTGGCTATGAAGAGGCTGCTGGTCAGGGAATGATCGCCGGCATCAATGCCCATTTGCGACAATCTAATCAGGAGCCTTTTATTCTCAGCCGAACAGAAAGCTATATCGGTGTTATGATTGACGATCTGATCACCCTTGGCGCGGACGAGCCCTACCGCATGTTTACCTCGCGCGCTGAGCGCAGACTGCTTCTGCGTCAAGACAATGTGTTCCTGCGCCTCATGCCCTACGGCAAAAAGCTCGGGTTGATTGACGATGCGCTGTATGCAAAGTTTGAGTCGGAAAAGGCGGTCATTGAGCACTGCGTCGCATATGTAAACGCTGGTGGCAACCAGACGCCAATCTTTAAGGTGCTTCATGCTGTTGAATTTACATCAGATCTGCAAAAACAATCGCGTGAATTACTCACCGCTATGCTTACCGAAAAGAATCTATCCGCTGCCGCCTTATCAAGCCGGGCACTTCTCAATATTCACGCCCAGATCAAGTATGCCGGCTATTTGCACAAAGAGCAGCTTGAGGCTGAGAAGGCTATTCGTTATCAAAATCTCATTATCCCGGACACTATCGATTATGCTGGCATGCAGGGCCTCACCAAAGAGCTGCAACAAAAGCTTATGCATTACAAGCCGGCAACGATTGCCCAGGCGCAGCTTATTCCTGGCATGACACCAGCAGCAATTTCCATACTTATCTTTCAAGTACGCATGGCTGACAAGCCAGCACAAAGCCAAGAATAGCGATTAGGCCGCTACAACCCATTGCTTATTTTCCATTTGTCAAGCTACTATTGACTTTTGCCTAAAAAATCATTTAAGCTCAGGCTAAGAATTGAATTATCGTGGCATGTGGCCATAGTAGGGAAGCGTTACGTACCATGTAACCATTTTTTGGGAGGATTTATAATGTCAACGTCAAAGAAAGTACTCATAGTAGCAGTATGCTGCTGGATCGGCGGCTATTTTGCCACAATATACGGTATGAATAACAATGGCAATACCAACGCTATGAATCAAGGGCCTGGCTTTGATTTTTTCGGTACATCATCTATCCCGTCAAGTTCATCTAGTTCGTCATCCCAGCCTACGCCCTTACGTGGCGGAGTTTATCCTGAGGCTTCTGGAAGGGGCGGGCAGGCAAGCTCATCTAGTACCCATAGAAAAAATTTAGCAGAATTCAAAGAGGCTCGTAATAAATTATTAAGTGAGATTGCTGCAGCAATAAAAAATAGTGACTTTGACTTGTTTGAAAAGTTAATGGAAAGCGAAGATGCCAGAAAATATCGTGTCAAACCGTATTCGATGCTGGAGGAGATGGTCGATAATGAGCGATGTGACCTTAGAATGATCCTCACCAACGTTGTGCTTAAAGATGGACAGATGAACGATGACTTGAGAAAAATACGCCATTATTTTGAGCAAATCCCTAAAAGATTGCCTGCCAATAAAGAGGAAGCAGTGCAAGAATTAAGAGATGCCCTGAGTGAGAGAAATGTAGGAATAATAGGGAGGATACTTCCCTCCCTTGGAAAATGGTACAAGGTAAATAGTAATGAATTAAATCAGATCCTAGGCGAAGTTGATAAAGAAGACCTGGAGGAGATATTAATAACCGCCCTTATGCGGCACAACTTTGAAGTAGCAGAGGCGCTACTGGATAGAGGTGTTATTATAAATCAAGTTACTATAAACCAATCAGAACGTAAATACGTTAATCCAAAATTTAGTGTCAATGATAGGTTAGGTAATGCATTATGCTCTATTGCTCAGTCTAGTCATATATATGGTAAATATGGGCATGGTGACGTAATAATTGTTGACGCACTCCTTAAAGCTGGTGTCAGTGTTGATGCACGGAATCACGCTGGCCGGACAGCCTTAATGATAGCTGCTAAAGAAACAAATCCTGGTATGGTTCGACTGCTTCTTCAAGCACATGCAACCGTTGATGCTATTGACGATGATGGCAACACGGCACTTTATTATTCGATCGCTGATCTCGTCTTCGCGGAGCAACATCACTGGCATTTGTTGGCACCCAATGAAGCCGATTTTAAGCATAGGCTTGCTTCTCTGTATCACATAATTATTGAGCTGCTCAGGCATGGCGCCAATCCAGAAATCGAAAATAGGACTGGTAAAACACCCTTAGGTTTGGCAGAGACCATTCGCAATCAGATGATCAGGAGTCAGGTTATTGCCTTGATCAATAACATTCGGGCGGAATATATGGCAGACAAGGAGCAAATATTAAAGCCCTATGTGATTGATGATATTGCCGGGATAATTAATGAGTACTGATAGCAATTGACTATCACCAGATCTAAAAGCGATTATCATAAACATAAAATGATCATACAAACAACTGTCCAAGCACATGTCTGCCAAGCCATACGCAAAAAATTAAAATAAAAGCTTCAAAAACATGATGAAATCGTTGATACTGATCATGTCAATCAACGGTTGATTGATTTAGACGGCACTGTCAGAAAAATAATAATCACATTGTCGCACTGCGCGTTGTTTTAATAAAGTCTATAAAAGCCGTTCGCTTACACCCGATGTGTCGCGAACGGCTTTTTTGTCCCTTAAGGAGAAACGCTACTGCTTAATAATGATTTTTTAAAAAAACTGTTTTCTTGTTCCCAGCCCATAAAAACTATTATTCTATCTTATGCGATTGGAAGGCACGATCCAGTTAATGCACAGCGAGTGTATCTTAGTATACTTATTACTCATTATTTTGTTTTCTGTGAAAGGAAAAACACATGCAACACCTACTTATACATTTTTTAATGCTCTGTTTTTTGTGTGGCGTCATACAGTCATCACAAGCAATGACCGATAAACACGTTGAACAAGCTGGCAATGAGTTAAACATGGCATACAGAAGCCTTGGTGTCGAAGATGTAGAAGGTTTGGCCAGCATACAAGAGCTGATAGCCTGCTTACCAAAAATTTTTAAATCACCAAAAACAAAGCCCGGTAAAGCTGCGCGTAATGCTGATAAATTAGCCTGGCAAATTATACAGAGCTATCTCCCAGAATTATCAGTAAACACTACAGATCTTAAGCCACTCAGCGCTTTAATACTTAAGGAATGCACGCCTGACAAATGCACAAGCATTAATGGTTTCAAGTGTGCCATACTCAAGGCTCTAACAGCATGGTGTAGCGGCCTTACCACAAAATCAGCGTTAGCCCGCTCTACGCATCAACGTAAGAAGTCCACCAACACTCCTGTTGAAATCGCTACAAATCAAGCAGATGAAAAAAAACAAGACCAGCAAGGCGACCAAGACGACTGGGATCTTATGCTTAATCTTTGTACTGCTATGGATGACAGTCCGGGTAGATCATTCAATAGTGCATCCGACAATTCTGATGATGAGTATTATGACTATGACGATAGATCCATTGCTCAAACAAATCATGCATCAAGTAGCTCAAGTCCCATAGTTTCTGACGATAATATCAGTCAAAACCCAATGAGCCCAAAAAACTACAGCCATAGTAAATACTCTAGAAATAAACACCACAAGGCCAAGTCTGCATCAATAAGCAAATAGCCTCTCCTTCAGGTATTCTGTTTGTATTAATAGATAGATTAAGGCCCTTTTGTATTCTTCAAAGGGCCTTTTTAAATAAATATTTTTCTTGTATACTTTCTATGTTCAGCCTACGCTCTTACGAGCGGAGTTTATCCTGAGCATTGTCAAAGGAGCCGGGCAGGCAGCGGCACAGGCCAGCATTCTGTATTTCAAGCACAATCCCTAAGAATAGGTTTTTTTACATGGACGATAACGGTACACAGCCCCTTAATAACGCCTACCCAGAAGGCTTTTCTACACCAGAAAATTACGAATATAAGTCTGAGCTAGGGCTTAATGAGCAGATCGTATGCGATATCTCTGCCCGTAAACAAGAGCCGCTATGGATGCTTGAACTGCGCCTTAAGGCACTGCAAAACTTTGTTGAGCGCCCTATGCAGAAATGGGGACCTAGTCTTGACAAGCTGGATATCAACGATATTTACTACTACGTAAAACCGGTAAAACAGCAGCACCAGAGCTGGGAAGACGTTCCTGCTGACATCAAAAATACATTCGACCGCCTTGGTGTGCCTGAATCAGAAAAAAAACACTTAGCCGGCCTTGGCGCTCAGTATGAATCTGAGGTCGTTTACCACAACCTCAAGGCTGAGTGGCAAGAAAAAGGCGTTATCTTTTTAGATACCGATACCGGACTTAAAGAGTATCCTGAGCTTTTCAAAGAGTACTTCTGCTCAGTTATTCCATTTAATGACAACAAATTTGCCGCACTCAATACCGCTGTGTGGAGCGGTGGCAGCTTTATTTACGTACCCAAGGGCGTTCAGGTCACCGTGCCACTACAAACATACTTTCGTATCAATGCCCAAAAAATGGGGCAGTTTGAACGCACGCTGATCATCGCCGATGAAGGCAGCATGGTTACCTACGTTGAAGGCTGCACAGCCCCGAGCTACATCAGTAGCTCGCTGCATAGCGCCGTTGTAGAAATTATTGTTAAAAAGAATGCCCGCGTTCGGTACTATACTATCCAAAACTGGTCAAAGAACGTCTATAACCTGGTAACCAAGCGCGCTGTAGCCTATGAAAATGCGGTTGCTGAGTGGGTTGACGCCAACCTTGGCAGTGGCATCACCATGAAGTATCCCGCCGTGATCCTGAAGGAACCTGGTGCTCGTGCTGAGATCCTTTCTATCGCTATGGCAAGTTCGCCTGGCCAAATACAAGACTCTGGTGGCAAAATAACTCACCAAGCACCCAATACCCATTCACGTATTATTTCCAAGTCAATCAGTGCCAAGGGTGGCCGTTCCAGCTATCGCGGCATGGTTAAGGTCGAGGAAAATGCTGAGCACTGCAAATCATACGTCCAGTGTGATGCGCTGATCCTTGATGATAGCTCGCGATCAGACACCTATCCATACATTGATATTAGAACCGACAATGTTGACATTGGCCACGAGGCGACCGTCAGCAAGATTGGTGATGACCAACTCTTCTATCTCATGAGCCGCGGTCTTGACCAAGAGGCTGCGCGGACCCTGATTGTTAATGGCTTTATTGAGCCATTTGTTAAACAATTGCCAATGGAATTTGCTGTAGAAATGAACAGACTTATCGAACTTGAAATGGAAGGGAGCGTTGGATGATACGCCTTACCACACAGCATCCTGAACGTGTTTATCTTAAGGAACTGCTCCAGGAAAATTGCCTGGATATCTCAAGTACCCAGCTTTCAATCCAACTCAGTATTGAATCAGGTGTTAGCATCACCTTGTATGATAACTTAATTGACGTGAACAAAGCATCAGGCAACGCTAAGCACCAAATCGAGTTTATCGTGCATGAAGATGGTATCCTGCAGTACTATCTTCATGCAGTTCCTGCACTACAACAAGTGGTTTATGCCGCTCCTGACAAAAACTCCTTTATGCCTGCCTTGCATGATAAGGCACTCATAGAAAAAGATCTAACCGTACGCTTGGTCGGCAAAAATGCCCAAGCAAACCTCCACTGTACTTGCTATGGTAGCGGCGATAAAGTATTTAAATTCACCACGCTGCAAGACCACCAAGTCGCTGATACTAAAAGCGATCTGCTGATCAAAAGCGTGCTTGACGACAATGCTAAAATCACCTGCAATAGCATGATTCATATCCGCAAAGACGCACAGCATGCCGTGGCCGAGCTGAACAATAAAAATATTGTTTTAAGCAAAAAGGCACGGGTTGTCTCTATCCCTCAGCTGGAAATTGAGGCCAATGACGTTGTTTGCAAGCATGGCGCTGCTATCAGCACCATCAACGACGAGCAGGTCTTTTATCTGCAAAGCCGTGGCATTGATGCGTTGCAAACACGCAAGATGCTTATTGAGGCGTTCTTACAGTAGCACATAATAACTTTTTTCAAGCAATCATCGCCTTGAGCATGGCGATCTCCTTTGCCCACAAATGCATCTCTGGGTCAGATGGCGTCTCTAACACTTTTGGTACATCCACCAATCGCGGGTCGTTCATCATACGCTTGAAGGTGCTGAGTGGAATCGTGCCTTCACCAAGCGGTGCATGCCGATCTTTGTGTGAATTAAACGGCGTCTTAGAATCATTTACGTGAATTGCTTTCAGATGCTCAAGGCCGATTATGGTATCAAACTGTGTGATCATGTCTTCATAGCCTTGGTCAGTAGTGATGTCGTAGCCGGCTGCAAGGATGTGGCAGGTGTCCAGACAAAAGCCGATATTGTTTTTATGCTGAGCTTGATCGCGGATCGATTGCAGCTCCTCAAAGCTTCTACCAATAGTGGTACCTTGTCCGGCCATTGTTTCTAATAAAATGGTTACGGTGCCATTGCTTTGTTCAAGAACATAATCAAGATTTTTGGCAATCTGTGTAATGCATGGCGCCACGCCACTGCCAACATGGGCACCGGGGTGTATGACCAAGTAATGCAGTCCAAGCTGCTCACAGCGACGCACCTCTTCCAGGAGCGACTTGGTTGACTGTTGAGCCTTTTCTGGCTCCTTGGAGCCAATATTTACCAGATAGCCGCAGTGTACAATAACGCTTGCTATGCTTGATTGGGCAAGGGCAGTTTTAAACTTCTCGGCGGTTGCTGGGCTGATTGGCTTATCAAACCACACGTGATTGCTTTTGGTAAATATTTGCATGGCGGTGCAGCCAATAGACTGGCCGCGCTGGACGCAGCGTTCTAAGCTGCCGGCAATTGAAATGTGTGATCCGACAAGTGTGGTGGTGCGATTGTGCATTACAATCCTAGTAATTTTGGTATTGTATGTGTTGTTACTTGAGTTTATAGTGTACTTTTTTTATAAGGTTAGGTGAAGGTCTTGCTGTGGTAAGTAAGCCCGTAGCTGATTTTTAGCCATGGAGTAGCTATTATGATTCTGCTATTTATTGATCTAATCATAAGTACCATGGTTGCTACGGTATCACCCATGGTTCACAGCCCAACCATTAATGCCGGGCTATCGTTAATGCGCAACCAAGATGATGCGCAACTATTATCAGATGCATCTATAGCAAGAATGAATTTTTTAATAGGACGCGACAGGTGTACCATACAACTAAAATGTGCTATTGATATACTTCTTAATTTTCATCCGGATCGTTCCCATGGAGGAACTAGTGATCAAGAAAATAATGCCAGAGCTCATGTTATGGGGATGCTAGGGCGCTATGCTCATATTATGATGTGTGTCAATAAACAATTACAGGATGCTAGCATCTCGCCATACCTTTATAAGCTCTTGGATTATGCCATTTGTGCAAGACATGAAGCGTTAATACTGGAGGTGTTAAATATGCCTGGCATAAGTATCAATGACCAATGTATAAACGGCATGACCCCACTTATACGAGCGCTTACAAGGTTTGATCATTTTCTGGCGCACTTCTTACTCAATCGGGGCGCCAATCCATCGGTGAGTGACAGTGATGGTAATACACCATTTGAAATTGCAATTATTTTTGGAAGCTATACTATTGCGATGCAGCTTTTACATGAAGAGGATGCCTGCATCGGTGAAGACTTTGACAACAATCACACGATACTTTTGAATATCGCACAAAAACGCCAGTGGCCTGATGTTGCTGAGTGGCTTGTTGGCCAAGGAGCTAAGGTGCCTGCTGAGGAGGCCATTAGTCAATCAGTATTTGGTATCGCCCTGGTTAACCGATGTTTTGCGATCGTTAAACTTCTGGGCAATAGTGGTACGATCGATATTAATAATAAAAATCATATACGCGGTCAAACACCGCTCATTTTTGCAGCAAAAAATGGCTTACTGCATATTGTTATGTATCTTCTAGCATGTCCTGGAATACGCGTTAATCTTCCTGATAGTGACCGATGGACACCGCTTATGCATGCATGTAATGGTTTTAGCAAGGCTTCCCATTATCAAAAGAAATTTTATTGGCATATAATAAATGCCTTGCTAAAGCATGGCGCCAATCCATTTGTTAAGGAAAAAAAGCCACGGTTTCCTTGGGTTACATCAAGAACGGCATTTGATCTTGTTGGTGATGATGCGATGCGTACATATCTGGCCGACAATCATGTGTATCATGATCTTTTTACACTCCCTGATCAAGATCTTGAAGTTGTGCAATAAAGTAGTGATGATATGCAGGTGGCAAATCCTTATAATCAACATGATTGATAACATCTGCATAATTGCCTGGACTAAAAGAGTCCCAAAATAAAATGACGTTGCTGGACAAATCTTTTTTGACTATATCGTGCAGCATGGCGGCGCATGCCTTGCCTGTGTAGGTACCATCAAGGTTAATGCCTTCGGTTTGTGCCATGAGCGTAATGGCTGCATGTGCATCCTTGCTGATGATAGCGTAATCTTCACCAACAAAATCATGGTTGATAATGATGTTGTCCGGTTCCAGTTCATAGCGTTTAAAGGTGCTGTCTGCGTTATGCAGAATAGTATTTGCACCCAGAAAAAGTTTCTTTATTTTCTCAACATGCGCTCCCTGAGGTATATCCGGTTCGATGCAGACGCCGATAATCTTAGCCTTAAGGCCGGCGGCCTTTACACCGAGCAGCATACCTGCCGTGGTTGCGCAACTACCGAGTGCAACATAAATAAATTCTGGCTCGGGCATAACGCCAGCGGCAATCTGTTCTTTTAGTTCAAACATGGCATTCACAAAGCCAAGGGTGCCAATTTCATTAGAGCCACCCGATGGAATGAAATAAAGGGGCTGATTAGTTCTTCTTTTAAAAGCACGATTTTTTTCATAAATGCCGGTGTCTCGACGAGCAACCGTTGGATAAATGGTCAAGTCTGCACCGTACAGGTGAGAGAGTAATAAATTTCTGCGTGCGTACGACGTTGGCGGCTGTGGTAGGTGTAAACAGGAGCAGTGAAGCCCCAATGTTTTAGCGTAGACAGCAGTGGCACAGGTATGATTTGAACCGGCAAACCCTTGCGTTAACACGCCCTGTGCTTTGCATGCAAGTGCGTGGCCAAAAAGAAATTCAAGCTTGCGGACCTTGTTGCCGGCAAAAAGATCACCACTCAGATCATCTCGTTTTACATAAAGATGACTAGCTCCTACTGCAGCGCCTAGCACCCTAAGTTTTTGTATTGGTGTTGGAAAGGTACCTAGCGAGACATGAGCAATACGTGTAAGTGATGGTTTATGTTTTTTCTGTACTAAACCTGGATAAGCTTTAAAGAGAGAACAAGAAAGAGCGGGTAACGCGTTGGGTGTGCCTGTTGTTTTTGCAAAACCGCTATTGCAACAGAGGCTAATAATAAGAATGTAGTAATATATTGTATAAGACATAGTAAATATCCTTCTATGGTACTCAAGCTACAAAGCGCCTATCGTGCCCATCTTAAGTGCGATATGTTTGCCGCATGCACTAATGCCGTAGCAAATAATTTTGCCTTTATAACCAAAATCTCGCAGTTGCTTTTTGTAGTTATGCGTTTTGATTTGTTGCAACGCTTTGTCTGCCGCCGCTGCAAGTACAGCCTTTGTTTTGCTCTTTGTTTTTTTGAACTCCAAAAGGATTCCAAAATCGTTATGATCACGTGGCATCAACATAATATCATAGCGACCATCACCGGACTCGCGATTTGATTGTATGATGTATCGATAAGAAAGCTCGGCAAGCAGTCCGAGGACAAACATGTGTACACTCCGCTCCATATTGTCTTGGGGGAGGTCATGAAAGCTACACATGCTATCAATATATCCTTGTAATAGGGTAGTAACGTTGGTCACATCACCAGTAATCAGTGCCTCAAATAATTTTTTAAGCTTGGCAAACGAAAATACTTTGCCAATTGCTTTTAGCACTAGGTCTTTGTAGAGCACTAGGATTTCTTTGTTGGGAATTGCAAGACTATAAAGGTATAGATCGTTTTTAACGACACAATCTATTGCGGTAAGATATCCAGTAAACAGCAAGAAGCTCCAAGGCTCTTGATCTTCAGTGTCAAGATCGGGGAGCACAACTCCTTCATCTATCTTCTTCTTGGTAATTGGCTTACCTTCAAGTAAAAGCATAAGTTCATTTTTAGTTTCATCATCCGCTTGAGCAATGACTCTTGCTACTAACTCATTGTCACTGGTATTCACCCAATAAGGCTTTAACATGCCTTTGGAATCAATACAGTTTAAGACCGACCAGGGATTATATGCCTGCGTTTTACCAAAAGTGTAACCGTTGTACCATGACCTGATATCCTCTTGTTGTTCTTTGAGATTGTATTGAGCAATAAGTGAACCAACTTCCTTGTCTGTGAAACCAAATTTGTCAGAATATTTTTCGTTAAGCACGCTGCAAACTGCCAGATTATTAAGTCCTGAAAATATTCCTTCCTTGGCTGTACGAGTAATGCCGGTTAAGAAAGCACGATTGAGGGCTGGATTAGTTTTAAGTACTGCTGAAAATAAGTCCCGTATAAAACTTACCATATCACTATAGTAGTCGTTGAGGTAGGCAGCTACAATGGGTGTGTCGTATTCATCAATGAGCACAATGGTTTTTGTTTTATAGTACGCCTCTAAAATCTCGGTCATAAAAAGTAAGCTGTTGCAATAATCAACACTATCCGCAGTTCTATCAACAAGGGCATGATATCTCTTTTGTTGGTCAGCACCTAAGGAATTATACAGTGGACTCAGGGTACGTTTAACCTCTTTTGAAAGCAGCTCAATAATTTGTTTATACGCATCGCCCCAATTCCGTTTCTTAACATCTTTAAGGGTGATCGAAATGACAGGAAATTTTCCCTGAAGCTCTCGGTATTTAGGATCTTTCCAGATGTTTGTTTTCTCAAAAAGATAGCTATTTGATTGCTCGGTACGCTCAAAAAAGTATTTGAGCATAGATAGATTCAAGGTTTTGCCAAATCTACGAGGACGAGGAGTTAAAACAATCTTGCTACCATCTTCCCAAAATTCTTTAATGAGCAGCGTCTTATCGACATAGACGCTTCCTCTGTCAATAATCTCTTTGAAGTCATCTACGCCGATGGGAATGGGGGGCAGCTTAGTCATTGTTATTCTCCACTAAAAAATGATAGGCCATGGAATACTTAAGTACTTCCATAGCCTATCACACACTTCGTCCCAAAGCAAAAATGGATCCTGAAATAAATTCAGGATGACAAAGAAAAGGTAATTTTCCCTAATTTTGTCATCCTGAACTCGTTTCAGGATCCACTTAAATCATATCAATCATCCGATCAAATCACTCGATCCAGCACATCTATCCATAGTAGTTGGTACTACTAAACGGATCGAAATAAAACAACCTTCTGGCCCCACCATTCAAGGCCGACGCCGTCACAATATAATTATCATTGTACGCATTGCCATTTGGCGACCAGGCACACATGCTTGGCAACGGCATGGTCGTTGCACTTGCCGCCAGCACTGGCGTTGCCGGCGCACTTGGGCTGAATGAATACACGCCAAGCGTTGCGTTATCAAAAACGGCTGCTACGTAATTATTCGTTGGTGACCAGACGCACTGTCGCGAGATCGCCGTTGTCGCCACTGCACTACCACGTGGCGTTGGCGCACTCGTGCCGGTGCTGCTAAACGAATACATCTGGATGCCACTGCCTGCCGTTGCAATGTAGTTGCCATTTGGCGAGAAGGCCACTGAGGTGACCGGGTTTGCGGTGCTGACTGTGTTGCCCAGTTGGTTCAAGAGCGGTTGGCCGTTTTGGAAGATGGGGGCGGTAAAGAATTGGAGGGTCGCTGACGTTTGATTTACCACCGCAATAAACTGGCCATTTGGTGACCAGGCTGCTGAGATGGGATTTGCGCCCGTACCATTTATGGTACTCACCAGTACCGGTGTATTGGTACCATCAAAGTAAAATACTTGCATATTAGTTGTACCATCATTAACCACTACAAGATAATTGCCGTTAGGCGACCAAGCCACAGAACTGGGATTTGCATTTGTTGTTGTACCACCACCTAATAATACTGGGGTACTGCCAGAAAATGAATACACCTGTAATTGTAGGGTGGCTGGACTTATATTTACCACGGCAAGATAATTGCCGTTGGGTGACCAGGCTACTTCAAAAGGGTTTGAGCTTGCTCCCGTACTTACAGCACTTCCTACTGGTACCGGTGTACCACCAGAAAATGAATATACTTGCAGCGTATTTGAGTTGTGAGTTACCACGGCAATATAGTTGCCATTTGGTGACCAGGAAACTGAATAGGGATTCGTTCCTGTACTCACAGAGCTTCCCACCAGCACCGGTGTACCACCGGAAAATGAATATACCTGCAGCGTATTTGAGGTGCTATTTACCACAGCAATGTAGTTGCCGTTTGGTGACCAGGTCACTGATTGAGGGACACCGCCTGTAGTTACATTACCCCCTACTTGTACCGGTGTACCAACCGCAAATGAATATACCTGCAGCGTGCT
Source organism: Candidatus Babelota bacterium (assembly GCA_013289515.1). GTDB lineage: Bacteria > Babelota > Babeliae > Babelales > RVW-14 > JABCZU01. Next base: position 42,187 of record JABCZU010000008.1, read on the forward strand.
TGTTGGTGCTATATTTACCACGGCAAGATAGTTACCATTTGGAGAAAATGCTACTGAGCTGGCGTTTGCACTTGCTCCCGTAGTCACTGCACTTCCAAGCGCAGCAGCCGTTGGGGTGTTGGTCGTGCTAAATGACCATGCTTGCAGTTGGCCTGTAGTGCCAGTCTCTGCAGTCGTCGCCAGATAATTGCCATTTGGCGACCAGGCAACTGACACCGGACTTGCCCCCGTCGGCAGACTCGTGCCAATTCTGGTTGGCGTGTTGTAGGGCCATGAGAAGGCCTGGAGGCCGGTGGAGGGGGAGCCATTATTTATCACCGCAAAATAGTTACCATTGGGTGACCAGGCGCCGGCATAGGGACCTGAAAGTCCAGTTGCTCCGCCTCCAGCTAGGAGCATTGGCGTACTGTAGCCATTAAATGCAAAGGTTTGGATTGTGTTGGCACTAGTATTTGTCACAGTAATATAATTGCCGTTTGGTGACCAGGAAACTGCAACAGGGAAGGCGCCAGTAGTTGCATTACCACCGACCTGGGTGAATACACCGCCAGAAAATGCATAAACCTGTAGGATATTATTAGACGCATCAAGCGCGGCAAGATAGTTGCCATTAGGCGACCAAGCAATTGACCGTAACGTAGTCATATTTGTAAATACAGGATTGCCTGAAACTGCAATCGTTGGTGTACTGGTAGTGCTAAACGTAAACAATTGCACACTATTATTGCCACTATTGCCTACTGCAAGATAACTGCCATTGCCAGACCAGGATACTGAAAAGGGGGAGTTTAACCCTGTGGTAAGGTTAGTGCCAACTCTTACCGGTGTACTTGAGCCATTAAACGAAAAGACTTGCAAGGCGGGTGCAGCAGATATTACTGCAATAAAGCCACTATTTGGTGACCAAGTGACACCGTTATAGTTCCCAGTTACGCTACCTGCAAGCGTTACCGTGCTACCTACTTGTGCAAGTGTTGGTGTGCTGCCAGTAAAACTAAGTACTCTGAGAAGGTTGTTACTAGCGCCATCAACTGAGGCAAGATAGGTGCCATTGGGCGACCAGGCAAGTGTGGCCACGCCATTGGCCAAGACCGGCGCGCCGCCTGTAAATGCACTTCCCAGAAGTGCCGGTGCTCCGGTACCACTAAACGTATATATTCTTATGCTTGGCGTACTGGTAGCTACCGCAAGATAGAGGCCACTTGGGTGCCAGACCATGTAGTTAGGAGTGCCAACTGTCGTTATCGTACCCAGCGAGTTCAGCGCCCCGACCGTATTTGCCGTAAACGAAAATGCGCGCAAGGTGCTATCAAGCCCACCGACGGTAATGTAATAGGTGCCTGCTGATGCCACCGGCGAGATGGAGATGCTACCGGGTAGCGTGTTGCCAAGCGCAGCGAGCGCAAGGACCGCGCCCTCTTGGCTGAGCACGTACAGCGTTGAGCTCAAGGCATTGCCGTCGTAGACCGTATCGGTGATCGCCATGTACTGACCATCGGCAGAGACGTCCATGCAACAATTTGCTGACAAGTTGCCGTTCAGAAATGATGCATTCACATTGCCAAGAAATGGCGAGGATGTGGCATTTGAGCCGTTGACTATTGATGGACAATTGAACGTGTTCAGGTTGAGTGAACCGGAACTTGGGCTCGAGCTGTTGAGCATAAACAGTGCTGCAGCCATTGAGGTGCCAGGCAACCAACGAACGCCGTTAGGACAAGGGACGCCTGAACCGGAGGAAAGTGTGGCGTTGTTTGCATTCACAAAACCGCCCAATGGCGTTCCGGTCATGCTGCCATTGGCAAATTGATACATCGAAAATCCAGGCAGGCCGGTGGCGGTGCTGACGGCGATTTCTGCGATAGCGTTGCCGTTTTGGCTAAAGACAATGCCTTGCGGCACATAGCCGGTGCGGTTGATGTCGCCTAGTGAGTCGAGCGCAACTGGATGTAGCGGACTTTGTAGTGAATTAACCAGCAAGAACGCGAGCAGGCGAGCGTAGCGAGCAGTTCACATTTTGTGGCAACATTTTTTTCGTAAGCATCGTGGCTTTCTCCTTTTATAAGAAATGATGCGGTGTTAGAATTTTTTTAGATCCTCATTGGACCTTCAACTACTCTGAAGTCTTACAAGTCATCTGTCAATCTTTTTTTTATTGATCTGCATTACATGATCAAAAGCCCTCTCTACAAAGCGCCTATCGTCTCCATCTTAAGTGCGATATGTTTGCCGCAGGCACTAACACCGTAGCAAATAATTTTACCTTGATAGCCAAAATTTCGTAGCTGCTTTTTGTAGTCATGTGTTTTGATTTGTTGTAACGCCTTGTCTGCCGCTGTTGCAAGTACAGCCTTTGTTTTACTCTTTGTTTTTTTGAATTCTAAAAGTATTCCAAAATCATTATGATCGCGCGGCATCAGCATAATATCATAGCGGCCATCACCGGACTCGCGATTTGATTGTATGATGTATCGATAAGAAAGCTCGGCAAGCAGCCCAAGAACAAACATGTGTACACTCCGCTCCATATCGTCATTGGGGAGGTCATGAAAGCTACACATGTTATCAATATATCCTTGTAATAGGGTAGTAACGTTGGTCACATCACCAGTAATCAGTGCCTCAAATAGCCTCTTAAGTTTGGCAAAAGAAAATACTTTGCCAATCGCCCTTAGAACAAGGTCCTTGTAGAGCACCAGGATCTCTTTGTTGGGAATGGCAAGCGTATAAAAATATAGATCATCACGAGTAGTGCGATCTATCGCTGTAAGATACCCAGTAAACAACAAGAAACTCCATGGCTCTTGGTCTTCAGCGTCAAGGTCTGGCAGAACGACCCCTTCATCTATCTTCTTCCCTGTTATTGGGTTGCCTTCAAGTAAATGTTTGAGTTCATTTTTAGTCTCATCACTTGCTTGAGCAATTATTCTTGCCACCAATTCATTATCACTGGTGTTTACCCAGTAAGGCTTTAAATCGCCCTTGGCATCAATACAATTTAAAACTGACCAGGGATTATATACTTGCGTTTTACCAAACGTGTAACCGTTGTACCATGATTTGATAGCTGCTTGCTGTGCTTGAAGACCGTATTGAGCAATAAGTGAACCAACTTCATTGTCGGTAAAACCAAATTTGTCGGAATATTTCTCGCTGAGCGCAGTACAAACTGCCAAATTATTAAGTCCTGAAAATATTCCTTCTTTTGCTGTCCGCGTAATGCCTGTCAGTAACGCCCGATCTAAGGCAGGATTAGTTTTAAGCACTTTTGAAAGCAGGCCACGCATAAAGCCTATCATCTTTGGATAGTAACCTTTAAGGTAGGCGTGGGTAATGGGAGAATCGTATTCATCAATTAAAACAATGACTTTTTTCCTGTAGTGTTGTTTCAAAATTTTGGTGAGGGTAAATAGACTATTTTTATAATTAGTAACCGTTGCCGTTTCATCTAAAATAGCATCGTACCAACGTTGATAGCGCGGTGTTAGTGATGTATAAATTGGTTCAACAAGTCGCTCAATTTCTTCTATAAGTAGATCTGTAAACTGTTGATACGCCTCAGTCCACGTATCTACTTTTACATCCTTAAATGTAATAAAAATGACAGGAAATTTTCCCTGAAGTTTTTGATACTTTGGATCTTTCCAAATATTGGTTTTTTCAAAAAGATATGCCGTTGATTCTTCTTGGCTATTCTGGTGCTCAAAAAAGTATTTGAGCATAGAAAGATTCAAGGTTTTGCCAAATCTACGAGGACGTGGGGTCAAAATAATTTCGCTACCATCTTCCCAAAATTCTTTAATGAACAGCGTTTTATCGATGTAGACACTGCCTTTATCGATAAGTTTTTTATAGTCGTCAACGCCAATAGGAATAGGAAGCGGCCTAGTCATTGTTATTCTCCACTAAAATGAAGGGCTATGGAATATACAAGCACTTCCATAGCCTATCACACACTCAACGCCAAAGCAAAAAGGGGATACCTCATTAAACTATACGATTTTTTAACCTCGACACATTTGTACAATGACGGTATTTTTATGCAGGATGAGTAGTAAAAATTTCTGAAAGGATCTGGAAGGAGATTTCATGAAAATAACACGATTGACAAATATGTATGTGGTTTTGATTGTAGCGACCATAGGAATTGTTTTTTATGCAGGGAGAAAAGTAATGACACATAACACTTTTACGCTAACCAGCACATTCTGGCAGGACGGCGGCACATTGCCAGAGGCCTATACGTGCAGGGGCAAAGGGATATCGCCACAATTGCAGTGGGCAAATCCTCCAGTCAATACCAAAAGCTTTGCCCTTGTCTGCTTTGATCCAGATGCGGTGCAAAAACCGGGCTGGACTCATTGGGTAGTTTTTAATATACCGGCGACAATGACGCACGTGCCTGAAGGGTTATCAACTAATGCCAAGCTACCAGATGGCACCTATCAGGGATTTAATAGTTGGGGTAATCCTGGCTATGGTGGTGCTTGTCCCCCTAAAGGTACCGGCAGTCATCGTTACATTTTTACGCTGTACGCACTGAGTAAGGATGCTCATGATCTTAGGTTGCAATCAAATACAACGCGTGAGCAATTGCTGGACGTTATGAAAGATTGTACACTTGGACAGGCTGAGCTTATTGGCATGTATGAACAATCTTAAAAATATGAGTCAAGTGCTATAAGACCCGGTTGCGTTTTACGTTTTTGATTGTATACTTGGAGAACGTTGAAAGCTAAGATTTTAACGTGGTTTCTGTTGTTTTTTCTAACACAATACGGTTTTTACTCATAAAGGACTTGCTATGTCAACCACTATTAGACCTTTATACGATCGTGTATTGATCAAACGCTTAGAGAGCGAACAAATGTCTGCTGGAGGCATTTATATCCCTGATACAGCCAAAGAAAAGACCCAGATGGGTGCTGTTGTCGCGACTGGCGAAGGCAAAATGATGAGTGATGGTTCAATCAGACCATTGCAAGTTAAGGCTGGCGATAAAATTCTATTTGGAAAATATTCTGGAACAGAATTTACGCTGGGCAGTGAAGAGTTTTTGGTGCTGCGTGAAGAAGAATTACTCGGCGTTATTGAAAAGTAGTTAAGAAGGAACATAATGGCTAAACAAATTATTTTCGGCGAAGACGCCCGTAATAAAATTCTTAAAGGTGTTAGCAGGCTTGCAAGCGCCGTTAAGGTGACACTCGGACCCAAGGGTCGTAATGTGGCAATCGAAAAATCATTCGGTTCTCCAACGATTACCAAAGATGGTGTTTCAGTTGCTAAAGAGATCGAATTTAAAGATAAATTTGAAAACATGGGCGCACAAATGGTGCGTGAAGTTGCCTCAAAAACATCTGATGTTGCAGGCGATGGAACGACAACCGCTACCGTACTTGCTGAAGCAATCTTTCGTGAAGGCATGAAGAATATCGTTGCTGGCGCAAATCCAATGGAAGTAAAGCGCGGCATTGATAAAGCGGTTATTGCTGTTGTTGATCATTTGGGCAAAATGTCTAAGCCTATTCAAGACAAAGCAGAAATCGCACAAGTGGCAACCATCTCTGCAAACAATGACAAAGCAATTGGTGATCTTATTGCTGATGCTATGGACAAAGTTGGCAAACACGGCGTTATCACGGTTGAAGAAGCTCGTGGTATGGTCGATGAGCTTGAAATTGTAGAAGGTATGCAATTTGATCGTGGTTATCTATCCCCTTACTTCATCACCGATTCTGAAAAGATGGAAGTAAGTCTTGATAACCCACGTATCCTGATTTGCGACAAAAAGATTGGCAATATGAAAGACTTGTTGCCTATTCTTGAACAAGTTGCAAAGCAAGGTATTCCACTGTTGATTATTGCTGAAGATATTGAAGGTGAGGCGCTTGCGACCCTTGTGGTAAACAAGATGCGCGGTACATTGAACATTGCAGCGGTTAAGGCGCCAGGCTTTGGCGATCGTCGCGAAGCAATGCTTCATGATATTGCTGCATTGACCGGCGGTAAAGTTGTATCAGACAAATTAGGTATTAAACTTGATACGGTTGCTTTTGCTGATCTTGGCTGCGCTAAGAAAGTACGTTTGAGCAAAGACAATACCACTATTGTTGATGGTAAGGGCGATAAACGTGATATCGATGCACGTATCAGCCACATCAATGCTGAAATTGCTAATTCTTCTTCAGATTATGATAAAGAAAAACTCCAAGAGCGTCTTGCTAAGCTCTCTGGTGGTGTAGCCATTATCAAAGTTGGTGCATGCACTGAAACAGAGATGAAAGAGAAGAAAGATCGTGTTGACGATGCGCTTCATGCAACACGTGCTGCAATTGAAGAAGGCATCGTTGTTGGCGGCGGTGTGGCTCTACTGCGCTGTCAGACGTTGTTGGATACAATCAAGCTTGCTGGTGATCAAGGTATTGGCGTACAAATTATTCGTCGTGCGCTTGAAGAACCTGCGCGCGGTATCGCTAGCAATGCTGGCTATGACGCTGCAGTTGTTGTAGAAAAGATCAGAAATTCTGAAGCAAACATTGGCTTTGACGCACGTAACGAAGTATACATTGACATGTTCCAAGCTGGTGTTGTGGATCCAACCAAGGTAACACGATCAGCGCTGCAAAATGCTGCATCTATTGCAAGCCTACTGTTGACCACAGAGACCATGATTGCTGAAATACCAGAAGACAAGCCAGCTGCTGCAGGTCATGCAGGGCACGGCCATGGCGGTGGTATGGGCGGCATGGGCGGAATGTTCTAAATCGTTAGAATTAGCTTATAGCTTATAGACGATTAGAGGGCCGGGAAATTTCGGCCCTCTAATGATTATTATTGTGTCCTTAAGAAGGGAATTAATTATGCAAGCCACCGGTGTTGTTTCAATAGGCCTTGCCATTTTTGCCATGTTATTTGGTTCTGGAAATATTGTATTTCCGCTTGGCCTTGGCCGTGATCTTGGCAGCAATGTGTTTTTTGGCATTGTGGGATTAGCACTGACCGGTATTATTATTCCGGTACTTGGTCTTGTTGCAACGGCCCTTTTTGATGGCAATTATAAAAAATTCTTTTCAATGACTGGACGCATTCCCGGCGCACTTATTGCCTTTACTTGTATGCTTTTAATTGGCCCATTTGGTGCAACGCCACGATGCATCACACTCGCGTATGCAGCCGTACGTTGGCACATTCCAAGCATATCGCTTTTTGCATTCAGCCTTGTTGTTGCTGCAATTATTTTTGCATCAACCGTTAAAAAGCGTTATGTGATGGAGGTCTTTGGACGAGTGCTTGCACCTATAAAATTGATCCTGTTGTTTTCAATTATTATTTTGGGCTTACTATCGCCTGCCCAAGCTCCTGTGACAGCATGTTCATCGCTACAAAGTTTTTTCAAGGGCCTTGAGGGCGGTTATTTAACCCTCGATCTTTTGGCAACCTTTCTTTTTTCCGGGCTTATTGTTGGCGCTATCAAGGCAAGTCGCCCATCAACAAATCCAATGACATCAAAGGAAGTCGCTATGACTGGCCTGCAGGCTGGCCTTATTGGAGGCCTGTTGCTTGGCGCCGTTTACACCGGTTTCTGCTTGCTGGCAGCAAAGTATAGTGCGCACATTGCTGATCTTGCACCTGAGCAATTGTTGAGCGCCTTGGCCACGCTTGTTCTAGGGCCCAGTGCGAGTGTTTTAGCTAATGCTACAATGGCGATTGCCTGTCTTACCACGGCCATAGCCATCAGTGCAGTTTTTGCTGATTATCTTGCCAAGGAAGTATTTCAGGGACGTGTTCGTTATCTCCATGCGCTTCTGGTTACAATTGCTTTAACGGTGGGTATGACCAACCTTGGCTTTAATGGCATTTACCAAGTTATTAAACCCCTTGCGTTGTTTATGTATCCAGCTCTTATTGTGCTGGCACTGGCTAATATTGCTTATTCTTTGTGGGGATTTAGATACACTAAGCATGCGGTAGCAATTGCTTTTGGTGTGACCATGTTATTGCATGTCATGCACTATTTACAACTAATCGGTTGTTAAAATTCGAATCTTACCTGTGAGCAAAAACTCTGTTTCGTTGTTGACCAAAATCTATTTTTGCGGTATCGTTTCGCTTCCCTCTTTTCGTAAAAATCACATTGCCTAATTTTGCAAAAAAGTCCCTAGAGGAATGTTGGGCAATAGTATTGACATAGCTCGATATTATTTTCTATTAAGATTTTCCCCTCAAGCAAAAATATGGTGTTTTTTGGATTAAATGCAAAGAGAAATGGTGTTATTAAAGAGCTTTGGCATGGCCATTTTATATTGCTGATAAAGGTCAAATACGAATGGATTTTATTGAGTCAGACGGGCTTTTTAAAAAAATAAAAATTTTATTTGATTGTGTGTAAGGGACCTGTTACATTAGTAGTCGTGTTCAGGAAACAAATTTTCAAAGAGAAAATATTTTCCATTTGTACTAGGGCGTACTCCGGCGATTGCAAATGGTAAATTATGGTGGGGTATCTGTGAGGTCTACGAAAGGACTTTAGTATGGAAATCAACAGCAGGTCTACGGCGTCATCAGCATCGGCATATCCCTTTGTTGACGAGAAAATAATGTCAGCATATGCCGCTTTTGCAAACGTAAAAAAACGTAGCGGTAGTGTGGAACAATTTGATATCAAAAAAATTCATCGTTCACTAGCACGTGCAATGCAAGGCTATGAAAAAGATGCATCAGCTGAGCTTATTATTCAAGAGCTTAGCCGCACTATTTATGATGGTATCCTTGCAAAGGACCTTTCAAAAGCGCTTGTATTTGCTGCAACCGCATTTATTGAAAAGGATCCTGCTTATAACAGTGTTGCCGCGCGATTATTTTTGCAGCACATTTATAAGGAAGTAAAAGGTAAGGAGCTCAGCCTGGGCAACCTTGCTACGCTCTATCAACAAGAATTTATTGATGGCATCAAAAAGGGCATTGCGTTACATTTGCTTGATCCTCGCCTTGCAGCATTTGATCTTGAAAGACTTGCTCAGGCGCTGGTGATAGAGCGCGACGACCTTTTTGGCTATATCGGCATACAGACCCTATATGAAAGATATTTACTAAAAAATTCTGGTATTGTCATAGAGCTACCACAGGCTTTTTGGATGCGTGTTGCTATGGGACTTGCGATCTTAGAAGAAAATAAAACCGAGCGAGCGATCGAATTTTATACCGTCCTTTCCACGTTGCGCTTTGTATCCTCAACGCCAACGTTGTTTCACTCAGCAACGCTACAACCGCAATTAAGTTCCTGCTATTTAACCTACATTGATGACGATCTAGACCATATTTTTAAATGTCTTAAGGACAATGCAAATATGTCTAAGTGGTCTGGCGGTGTTGCTAATTCGTGGACGGCGTTGCGTGGTACGGGTGCGCTCATTAAAAGTATTAAGATGAACGGCCAAGGCATTATTCCGTTTCTTAAATTAGCAAGCGATGTCGTTGCTGCAATTTATCGTAGTGGCAGCCGTCGTGGTGCTACAGTAGCCTACCTGGAAGCATGGCACTATGATTTTGAAGATTTCTTAGATTTGCGCCGCAATACCGGTGATGAACGTCGCCGCACCCATGATATGAATATTGCTGCATGGATACCAGATCTATTTATGAAGCGCGTTATTAGTAATGAAGAGTGGACATTTTTCTCGCCGGATGATGTTCCAGGGCTCTTTGATTTATATGGTAAAGCCTTTGAAGAAAAATATGTTTACTATGAAGGATTGGTAAATCAGGGAACTATTAAGCTTTTTAAGAAAATTCCTGCACAGCAATTGTGGCGCAAAATGCTCAGTCGCCTGTTTGAAACGGGACATCCGTGGATTACCTTTAAGGATCCATCCAATATTCGCTCTCCACAAGATCATGCTGGCGTTGTGCATTCTTCTAATTTGTGCACAGAAATTACGCTCAACACATCACGCGAAGAGACCGCTGTGTGCAACCTTGGTTCGATCAATATTGGTCGCCATGTCATTGATGGCAAACTTGATAAAGAGCTGTTACAAGCTACAACTAAAACAGCAGTTCGCATGCTTGATAATGTAATTGATATCAATTTCTATCCCACGCAGGAAGGTAAAACTTCTAACCTAAGGCACCGCCCAATAGGCTTAGGTATTATGGGATTGCAGAACGCCATGTTTATGTTGGATATTCCATTCACCGATCCCAAGGCGCTAGAATTTTCCGATAATCTGATGGAATTGATTTCATATCATGTTATCCTTTCCTCTTCGCAATTGGCCAAGGAATATGGCGCTTACCCTTCGTACAAAGGATCGAAGTGGGATCGCAATATCTTTCCTGTGGATACGCTCGATTTATTAGAAAAAGAGCGCGGTGTACCGGTAGAAATTTCTCGCAGTTCGTCATTGGATTGGGCGCCAGTGCGTGAACATGTTAAACAACATGGCATGCGCAATTCCAACACCATGGCTATTGCACCAACGGCAACCATTTCAAACATCTCTGGATGTTTTCCATGCATAGAGCCTATATACAAAAATATTTATGTTAAGGCAAACATGAGTGGTGAGTTTACCGTTGTAAACGAGTACTTAGTCAGTGACCTTAAAAAGCTTGGCCTATGGAACCAGGATATGTTGGATACCATTAAGTATCACGATGGCAGCATTCAAATGATTCCATCCATCCCACAGCACCTAAAAGATAAATATAAAGAGGCATTCGAAATTGATCCTGAGTGGCTTGTTAAGATTACTGCAGCACGTGGCAAGTGGATTGATCAGAGCCAGTCTCATAATATTTTTATGCAGGGGACTTCGGGCAAGAAGCTTAATGATATTTATATGACGGCATGGAAATCTGGCCTTAAAACAACCTATTACATGCGTACGCTTGGCGCTAGCCAAATTGAAAAAACGTCACTAGATTCTAAAAAGTTTGGCTTCACGCAAAAGCGTGAATACGCCACCATTGAAGAGGCGGTTGATAAAACCACCCAAGCTCCAGAAGGTGCTTCGTGTAGTATCGAAAATCAAGACTGCGAGTCTTGTCAATAAGACAGAATGGAATTGCTATGAAAAAAGATGGTATTATAAATAATACGAGCACCGATCCTAATAAGATTCTTCCTATGCGCTACCTGTGGGCGCGTGAATATTATAAATCCGGAGTGGCTAACAACTGGACACCAGAAGAAATTTCTATGCAGAAGGACGTTGAGCAGTGGCAATCGCCAACAGCACTAGCGCCCCTGGAAAGAAAATTGATTCTTTGGAATCTTGGCTTCTTTGCAACGGCAGAATCACTGACGGCAAATAATATTGTGCTTGCAGCATACGCACACGTAACTAATCCAGAGTGTCGCCAATATTTATTGCGTCAGGCATTTGAAGAGGCCGTGCACACCGATACATTTATTTATTGCTGTGATTCGCTCGGCCTTAATCCTGATGAAATCTACAATATGTATAATACGATACCAAGCATTAAAGCTAAGGATGACTTTGTTGTTGGTCTGACAACATCGATTATGGATCCAGCCTTTAAGCCGATTGGTATTGAAAATATACAAAAATTCCTGATAGACCTCATAGGCTTTTATGTCATCATGGAAGGCATCTTTTTCTATGCCGGCTTTGCAATGATGCTCGCGCTTAAGCGTCAGCAAAAGATGGTTGGTATTGGTGAGCAATTCGAGTACATCATGCGTGATGAAAGCTTGCACCTTGCCTTTGGTTGTGATCTTATCAATACGATTAAAGCAGAGAACCCTGAAGCTTGGACGCCAGCATTTCAGGCGAAAATTACTGAGCTTGTTAAGCAAGCAGTGGTTCTCGAGACGGCGTATGCTTATGATGCTTGCCCACAAGGCTTGCTTGGTATCAATGCTGAACAGTTCTCCAACTATGTTGAGCATATTGCCGATCGCCGCCTTGAGCGCATTGATCTTCCTAAGCTTTATTTCAGAGAAAATCCATTTCCTTGGATGTCTCAATCAGTTGATCTTACTAAAGAGAAAAACTTCTTCGAAACCCGTGTTACTGAATACCAAACTGCTGGTTCATTGACCTGGGAATAGGCTTGTTGTATAGGCTGATAAAAATAAAAAGGCGCTACTGGTTTTAGTAGCGCCTTTTTATTTATGGGTTATTGCTTAGTTTCATGAAAGAATCGGTGGTAACACTTGTGTTCCCCGTTAAAAATAAAAACATAAGCACCTTCATGAATACCCTGTTTAAAATGTGGTGCAGTACTGCGATACGCATGCTCTAAGTCTGCATGTGTTTTAATGTCAGCATATTTTGGAAAGAGCGTTGCCTTAAGAACTATGGCACTATCTGATGGGTTATTTAGCGTTACATGATACTCAGTTGCCAATTTATTATGACCTTCATTGATGGTGATAGACTCCTGTGTAAGCATATCACTATAGGATAAATATTGTTGTAGACCTGGTGGAATGCGATGAAATTTGTCTTGTTTAGGCGTATAGCATGGTGATAAGTTTTCTATGTTTAGCGTTGGCATAGACGTAGTAGTGGCATGATAGGTATCGCTACGCTTAATGACGGCAAGGATGCCCTCTTCGGGATGAACTCCCCAAGAATGCTTAATGGCATCATATTGACTGTCAACTATTGTGTATACAGGGTCAAAGTTAAAAAGAGTATTTAAGAGCTCATTGGTTATGCATTTAAACTTTTTAATTCTCTTGCGAGGTGATTGTAACACAGTAGGTTCTTCGGGTAGTGGCGATTCTTCAGTTACAGTTGGTGTGCCGGGTATGATTGGTGCTACGTGGTTGTTGGGGCTGATAACGTGCTTTTGGGCAGTTTTCTGTTTTAAATGTTCTTTTTTGTGAGCTGACTGCTTGGCTTTTAATACCTGAATGGCTTGGTTGAGCTGCTTTTTAAAAAATTCAATGACAGGAAAGAGTGTAAGTGGCGGCCATTTAATCGGCTGATGGTTAGCACTAATGATACCAAAATCTTCCCATAGGTTAAATTCATCTAGCCAGTACAAAATAGCACCTTCGCTTTGCAGTTGCGCTTGGGCACTGTTACGTTTAGTAGGTTTATAAATTGCCGAGGGCAGAACGGTTACAGTAGCGAACATGGCTAAAAAATTCTGATAAGTGACCTGGTGATGATTTCCATGTATATCGTTGTAATATAATTCCTCAGGAAGCATACCTTCAAAAAGGGTTAATGTTTTTTCTGCAAGAGCAATGCTACCATTACTTATGAGATTGTGTATAACAAAAAGTGAAGGCGGAAATTTTTTCTTAGCATTACCAAGAAACCCTCTGAGTTTTTGATAAAGCTGTGAATATATGTCTTTAAAGAATGATGCTTCTGTATAGACAGCAGGAAAGTCTGTCTGCAGGTTTGAAAACGCCTCTGCGGTCGTGTCATACCATGTAAAAAATTGGTCAGCATTGGTGCGCAGGTCAGCATAGGTCTGATCAATATCGCAATGCATACCGCGAAACTCCTGGAATGATTTTTTGTGTTTTTTGTATTGGTCTAAAAAATACTCAATTTTTTGAGGTGATAATGTTTTGCACGTGAAATATAAATCAGTAGTGTCATTCCTGTTAAAAAGAGATAGCACTGTATGCGCTTTTGTTAATAAATGAACCTGATTGCTTTTTTGAAAAAGCGCATTAAAACGTGAACTGCCTGTTTTTGCCAGGTTAGTGATAGTGTCAAAATGGTTTTGTGCTGATTGCATGAAACCTTTCAACTTTGCGCCCAATTTCAGGCTTATTGAGAGTAAGTGACGTAAGCTTTTAACATCAAAAGTTTCTTTGTTATCGAATAAACATTGTTGAAAAGCATCCCATATATTGCGTGTTTCTGTATCAAGACTTGCAATGGCGACGTCTTCTTTGTGTAACAAGGTAGTAATGCCCTTATCAAAGATGGTATCATCACAGCCGTATTCAGTAGCAAGATTGTTAGCAAGATAGCATTCAACTAATTTGTGATGAATAATCAAAAGATTAAGAATTTTTTTGATCTCTTCGGTTTTGCCATTGAGCACATCAAAACAAGTAAGTATAGCATGCGGATTTTGTGGTGATTCAGCATTAAGCGTTGGAGCTGACGATGCGGCATCAAGGCGCTTTGGGGAGCTTGACGAGCTTGAACTTGACGAGCTTCCTTGCTGTTCATTCATCGCAAGTGAAACACTTGAATACGACACATTCGCTATGCAGAGTACAATTACAAAAATAACATTTCCCTTGATCATGATGTGAGTCTCCATCTTTAAAAATTAAAAAATATAACATAATTTAGCTATATCCATGATAAACAATTTTATTTAAATGTCAAATAGTGAATATTTGCATCGAAATGGTTGCTATTTTTTGCAATCAGTTGTGTTTCTGCATGACTTTCTCGTATATTTAGGTTTGCATTTTGACCAAAACTATGTCAAATTTTGTTTGTATTTCAACCAAAATCATGTTAATTTTGGTTGAATTTTAACCAATATTAGTTGTTAAACAATCTCTGGCAGCCTAAGGTGGCGGTGTTTTTTATGAAGCGCTTAATAGATTATCACTTACGTACGAAGGCTCGATAGAAAGCAAGCGTGCCATTGAGTTGCTTGTTAAGTAATAAAAAAGAGGGCACTGTTAAATAAACAGTGCCCTCTTTTAATAATGTCAGTTCGTCTAAAGCGATATTATTCTTCAGAGCCTAATGTCTGGTGGCTATGCTCTTCATTCATAGCTACGGCCTCCACAATAAGCTCTGCTTTAATGATCTTAATTGTGTCATCATCTTTGTTTACTGCAAAGGTCAATGGCCACTCAGTTTTGAATGGATCAGTGTGTGCTACATCATAAAAGACATAGCAAGCAAATGAGTATATTTGCACTGTCTCACTTTTTGCCTTACGCACGAGCAAGGGAGTCATTCGGGTGGCATAGCCGCTAGGCCTTTCTATGGCATCAAAATCAGATTTCCAAAAGAAGATATCAGCGCTGCAACGTATGGTTTCAAAGATAAAAATATCATGTAAAACTTCCATATCTATTTCGGTATCGCAATAGAGGTCCTTTTCTTTTTTTTCATATGTATGCATTGTATAGATGGGAGCAACATAAATAAAATCCATGTTTTTAGCCGCTGTTCTTGGGCTACGCTCGATTAATGCATAATCGTTATATTCAGGTACATAATGCCAAAAAAGATTCTTTGCCTTCTCAGCAGAATAGGACAAGCGCTTGCCCTGTGTGAACATTGTTGATTTATACCGGTGGTTCCCGTCTGCATAACGGAGTATAAGTTTGCCCAGATTATGGGAAACGGGCAGGTCGTCTTCATGCTCATTTGCCTGGACATCAAAAGCATTAACGTTAGCGAATGATCCAAGGTGCATAGCATGTATTGTTGTCATGCTGGATGCAAGTAGGCCAACGGCTGCGATTTTTTTAAGTACGATGGGAGTCATGTGTGAACCTTTCGATGGGTAGTTGGTTAAGGAGCGTATGCTGCAACGACGCAAACCAGCTTGTATTTGTACTGGTAAGCGTGTCATAGTAAAAGTGGGTACATATAACGCAATGTTTATGGCAAAAAATACGGTGCAAAGTATGTTTGTACGAAGCCTCAAAAGATATTCCTATCAATCTGTTATTAAA
>JABCZU010000009.1:0-21582 GCA_013289515.1 Candidatus Babelota bacterium
TCCTTTGCAAAAAAGGAAGCCGGGCACTTTTTTGTTAAATCAGAAGCACATTATTGCGTAATACA
This sequence comes from Candidatus Babelota bacterium, assembly GCA_013289515.1. Classification (GTDB taxonomy): domain Bacteria; phylum Babelota; class Babeliae; order Babelales; family RVW-14; genus JABCZU01. Next base: position 66 of record JABCZU010000009.1, read on the forward strand.
CCCCGCATTTGACAAGGCACCTGCTCTTATAATACGCTTGAGTACAAGTAATAGGTGTTGTCGGCAACCGCAGAGTCCCAAAGACGGGTGAAAACGTTATGATGTTGAGTAAATTCTTAGATCCAAAAAATGACTTAGCGTTCAAACGTATCTTTGGTACCGAGCGCAACAAAGATATTCTTATCCATTTCCTCAACGATATTTTTGCACGAACAACCAACCCCATCGAGGATGTCACTTTTTTAAAAACATCGCAGAATCCTGAGATAGCCGCGCTGCGCAATACCATTGTTGACGTGATGTGTCGCGATACCAAAGGGCGTAAACTGATCATCGAAATGCAGGTTGGCCGAGAGCCTGGCTTTGCGAAGCGGGCGCAATATTATGCGGCCAGAGCGTATATTGATCAACGTGACCAGGGTGTCGATTTTAAAGATTTAGATGAGATAATCTTTCTAGGAATCACCAGTTTTGCCCTATTTCCCCAGAAAACAGCCTATCTTTCATACCATCAGATGCTTGATATTGAAACACATGAGCGAGATCTTAAGGATTTTTCCTATGCCTTTTTGGAGTTGCCAAAATTTAAAAAGAAAATTAAACAACTCACCACGGTAACTGAAAAATGGGCGTACTTTTTTAAAAATGCAAAGAAGACAAGTGAACAAGAGCTTGAAAGTATTATTGGCAGTGATCAGATCATTCAAAAGGCATTTGATGAGCTTAATCGTTATTCCTGGACTGTTGAAGAACTGCGATATTATGATTCTGTCGATATGAAGCAGAGTGCGGATAAGGCTATTTTAGAAGGTGCTTATGAAGAGGGCGAAGCGGCAGGGGAACGGAAAAAAGCTTATGAGATTGCACGGCAGCTGCTGGATGTGCTTGACTTAGAAACGATTGCAAAAAAAACTGGTTTAAGTCTTGAAGAGCTCTCAAAGCTTAGGTGAATAAAAAATAATAAAGCATGAATAAAAAAGGGCGCCCGATTCTTAGGAAGAATCGGGCGCCCTTTGGTTTTTAATTAAAGCCTAGCATTTTTGGTACAGCTGAAAATCAATTTAATCTCTTCTTCTATTCCCCAACAGATACATTAAGTTTAAAAAGAGATTAATGAAGTCAAGGTAGAGCACCAATGCACCAAGAAGGGCGATCTTGTTTATCGGCTGTCCTTGGCCTGCAAGCTGGTCGCCAAGATGCTTAATCTTTTGTGTGTCATAGGCGATCAGGCCAGTGAAGATAATGACTGCGATAAAGGAAATAATGTATTGAAACGTGTCACTACCCATAAAAATATTAATAAATGAGCTGATGATAATGCCCCACAGTCCCATGATTAAAAGGTTGCCGGCACTGCTTAAATCGGCATTGGTTAGATAGCCATAGACTGACATTACAAAAAACATGCTTGAGGTTAGGGCAAATACCATATAGATCGATTCCATGGTATAGGCCATAAAGAGGGTTGATAAGGTGATGCCGGTAATGCACGAGTATAGCGTAAACACGCCGGCTGCAACGCCAAAGCTCATGCGGTTAATGGCGGCACCAAGCAACAGCACGAGGCCGATTGGCGCAAATAATAACATATAAAAAGCGACTTTGTTCATAATAAGCGCATTAAAGAGCGGGGGATTGGCGTAAACGCCATAGGCTGTTGTTGCAGTCATCAATAACCCTGCCGACATCCAGCCGTAGACTTTGTACATAAAATTAGTGCTTGTGCGCTCGTATGACTGGTTTGATGAATAATTCGAGTAAGACATGGTGTCCTCCTTATATTGGTAATTGGCGAATTTAATTTCATAATTCTATGGTACACCATCGTACGAAAATTGCAATCCGCCTTCGCCAAGGCTACTGGCCTTCGCAATGCTACGGCCGAGCAGGCCGGCGGGACAGGTCCGGGTCAATTTATGCGGCTCCCTTAAACGCATCCAGAATGGCCTGGGCATGATTTGCTACGTCAACATCGTGAAAAATATGCACAATGACGCCATGTTCATTGATAAGAAAGGTGACGCGCTTAGGCATAAACAGCCCCTTGGCCCCGTACAGACCGGCGACTTCTTTGTGCTCATCACTGAGCAAAGAGAATGGAAGGTGCTGTGTTTGGATAAAATGTTTATGTGCCTGTGGCGAGTCATAGCTTACGCCTAGAATGGTGATATTCTCCCGCTTAAGCTGGGTATAGCCATCTCTCAGGCTACAGGCCTCTTTGGTGCAGCCAGGTGTACCATCTTTTGGATAAAAATAGAGCACAACTTTTTTGCCACGATACTGTGTTAGGTTGTGCATCTGGCCGTCCTGGTCAGGGAGGCTAAAATCAGGCGCCTGCATGCCTGTCTGCAAAGGGCCTTTCTCCTTGCTGATACTTTCTTTGGCCGGTTTATGTTTGCATGCAACGATAGTGAGGCACGCTCCTAGGAGTACTAATCCAACGATAATGGTATTAAAAGATGTCATGATCTGCCTTTCTATCTGGGTATCGTATTATTTATAGCAACTTCAAGCGCCTTCTGAAGGATGGGGACGTTTTTTACCACCGCGGCCTCCATATCCAGCATAAGTTTATCAAATTCTGTGGCGGTGTAACTAAATTTTGCTGTTGAAAATGTATTAAAATTTGGCAAATACACAACAACCGGGACGCGCGGGTTGACAGGGTCATACCAGAGGCTCATTGGGTGTTTGATGAGAACGTCATAATCAATGGTGGGGAATGGAATATTATTGTCGCGTGCGTATTTTTCTACGCGGCGCATCTCATTGGTCTGAAGCTTGGTGCAATCATCAGAGGCATCGCAAATGATATAAAGACCAATTTTGCGGCGCATGAGCGGTGGTATTGGTATGTTAATAGCCAGCCCTGCATCCAACATGGTAATTTGGGCATGATGACGCAACGGGCTCATTGAGACGTTATGCGAAAAATTATTAATACGCGGTGGCGATAATCGCAGGCTGGCGTTATTTGATGTGTTGCCGATACACGATATGATCGAGTTGCAGGTACTTGCATTGCCCGATGATTCCAGACCGCCTAATAAGTCTGCGATCACATCGCCAGCACTGGCTGCGTATGCTGAGCCAAAAAGGCCGAGTAGATAACTGTAATGTTCTTCTGGCGATTGATCAGTGCTCAGGCCAGCACTGAATTTTTTGCCAAACGCAGCCGTGGGAATCCAGGTATTCAGGTACGTGCTGCCCACTTCAAATGGCGTGAATTCAGCCCATTGATAGGTGGGTGATGGTGGACCTACAACGGAGGCAAAGATTGGTATGGGAAATCGTCCCTGTGCCGTGGCTGCTTCCAAGCGAGATAGATAATGGCCTGTTGCCGGTGGCGTGAAAAATGCTGTGCCGATCAGCGTGCCCCAAATGTCATTAAATGACACCGGCCGTGAATCTTTTATTTTAGCCAGCATGGTTCGTATCAATGCCTCTTTATCAATAGGCTGATCTTTTAACGGAAAGCTTAACTGTTTTTTTAAATAGACGGTCAGGCCATCAAGCGTCATGTTGTTAACCAGCAGCGCTGATGTTGTCCAGGTTGAGCCAGACAAGGTGGCAAGATACGATAGGGTATTTAACAAGCCAAGTTTGCCAAGGCCGCGTAAAAAGCCGAGTGTGGCAATGGCCGCGCGGTAGCCGCCACCGCTGCATGCGGCGCCGATAAGTGGCATCTGATTTCTGGCAAATTTAATATTTAGTAACGATTGAAGTGCCATGTGTGCCTGTTGGTTGCGGGCTACCAGTGCATTAAGTTCTTTGCTGCAAATGCCGTTGTCTATGCGGGCTTTGATGGGTAAAGGTAGCGGTTGCTGGGCGGTCGCCTGCGCGGTGATTATGAGTGATAGGTACAATAGATTTAGTTGTTTCATTACATTGCTCCTGATTGACTAACATGGCGCTCGTCCTGAGCTTGTCGAAGGATATGAGCGCCACAAAATAGACTTTCTTTAGGCACTCAAATGGTTCGACAAGCTCACCATGAGCGCCGTTAAGGTTACCTCAAACCGTTCGCCAAGTGTTTGAGGTAGGCGCATTAATCTTTGCTTGTATCGCCGCCTTAATCTGCGCAGCATTAGTCACAACCGCCTGTGCGATACCATTGAACACAGTATCAAATTCTGTTGCTGTGTACGTTGTCTTAAAGGTTGAAAATGAGAAAAAATTTGGTATATAAATAATGAGCGGAGCCTGAGGATTGGTTGGATCTGTGCAGATTGTTACCTGCTGTGTGGTGAGTGCCTGATAATCCAATGGCGGCAGCGGGTAATTGTTCGCCGTGGCATACGATTGGACCACCTTCATCATGTTAGTAGGGATGTCGGTGCAATAGTCCGATGCATCGCAGACAATGTAAATAGGAATATTTCGCCGGAGCATTGGATGGAAGGGCAGGTCACAGCTCATGCCTGCGTCCAGCAAGGTGACGTTGTCGTCGGTGGGCAGCGGGCTTGATGCAAGTCCTTTAGAAAAGTTACGTATTTGCGGTGGGAAAAAGCGCAATGGATAGGTTGGCAGTTCGGCCGATAGATATGCCAGCCAGCTGGATGATAAATTTTCGTTGTATGACGCCTCTAATTCGGGTAATAATTCTGCGTTGATAATATCATTAATGCTGGCCGCATAGGCCGATCCGCAAAGTCCCAGCACGAATCCAAGTTTTTCTTCTGGGTAACTATCATAGCTGATGCCTTTGGTAAATGTTTTACCAAGCGCGGTTGTGGGGATCCAGCTTGACAGGTAGGGGCTGCCAACTTCAAACGGCGAGAGTTCCATCCATTGGTAACGCGGGGCGGTTTCACCAATCACTGCACTAAAGATTGGGATTGGATAGTTGCCGCTGGCTATTATTGGTGCAAGGTTTGATAGGCATAACGTCTGGCTATGATCTGGTGTTGCCGATGGCGGTGATTGTGGCTGCAAAAAGATGTTGGCCAGCAATGCGCCTTGAAAATCATTGAACGATAAAAGGCGCAGCGATGTTAATTTGGTACGTAAATTATCAACTATGGCCATCTTATCAAGTGGCTGCGTGCCAGGGAAAACGCTGAGCTGTGTTTTTAGATAGGCGGTAAGGTCATTAAGCGCCATATTGTGCGTCATCCATGCTGTCGTTGCCCAGGTTGAGCCTGATAGCGGCGCCCAATAGGTTACTGCGTCCAGTAGTCCTATGGCTGCAAGTCCCTGCATGAGGCCAAGTGAGGCAATAGCAGCGCGATAGCCGCCACCGCTACATACGGCGGCGATGCTTGGCGGCGTGGTCGATGGCAGCGGCTGGCCAATAAATGATGTTAGTGCCGGGGTGGTAATAGTTTGACGAGCTGCCAGTGCCATTGATTCCTGGACTCCAAGTGCAGTGCCAATGCGGGCATAGGCCACCGGTTGGGAGATGTACTGTTGCAGGCTTTTTTCCTGGCCGGCTATGTTGGGCTGGCATGTGGTGATGCTGAGCATGAGCATGGCAATAATCATAGAAACTCCTGACCTTTTTAATTAAGCAATGAATGATGGCATTACGATAATTGCTATGACATCAAAAAGGCAGGGGAGAAGTCAAGAGGATGTCTACATTCCCCTTTGATGTGAAGATCTTCTTATAGGATACTGGATAGCATGGGCATGACAAGCCTTATTATTGCGCATTACAATTAACAAAATCCAAGCATACGAAGTAACCATTTTTTATCAGCAAAGCTTCTTTATATCCGTTGAGCTGTCAGATGTATTACGCAACTTTAGGCCCGCTGCATTTTCAAGAATAAGGATTCTGTTGTGTAATATATCTGATATAAAGACAGTCTGCGCAGAGCAATCCTATAACAAGTTTAGCTAATATGCTATCGCCATCAATGTCCATCCTCTCCAGTACTAGTGGAGCAGCAACTAAAAATATAAAAATTATGGTAGCAACAATAAGTTTTTTGTTATTCCTACATATCAAACAAGAGCCTTTATCATGATAGTTTCTCTGCTCTGTGTGCTCACGTTCATAGGCTTGTTGGTAGGATACAAGAGTGTTACGTATTTCGTCATTATCTATCTCAAGGTCATTGCATACCGTCACGAGCGTTTCTTTTTTATGATTCATAAGATACGGATTTGGCTGGTACGTAAGTACCTGGCATACATAGGGGTGTAGTAATGCATGTCTCGCTTGCTTAGCAGCATGCCTTTCTGTCCCTTGTCGTCCAGCGCCACTAAAATAATAATCTGTCTTAAGATAATCAACAATGGCATGGCTTAGGCACTCTGTGCCTCCTTTAACTGCACTGTCAAGGGAAGATCCATGCTTGAGTAGATAGGTAAATGCCTTTTTCTTACCAAACTTCACAGCATATTGTAATGGTAATAGCGTATCGATGCCATTAAAGAAATACATTCTGCCAGGCTTTCCCGTAATGTCATGTGGGGACAGTGTATCAGGCGCACCAGCGCGTAATAATAACGGAATAAGAACAGCAATAGTGTCATTACTCATTGCAGCCAATAGCAACGCATATAACGCCTTCTTATCAAGATCAAAGAGTAACGGTATTGCATCATCGGCTAGAGAAACATCCTGTAAGGTACGTTTCATGCGCTCAATTTTGCGCTGGGTGCATGAAAAAAGGTGTGAACAACAACCATCATTGTCTGGCAATAAGTCGACCACGTCATCATATGCACATGCTAAGGCTTTGATGAGCTGATTAATCTGTTCTTTTGTAACGGGTTCATCTCGGTAAATATCCGATAACAGTAGCTGGCTATCTGGGTGTGACTCATCGTCACGTAATTCAATGACTGTATCGTTTCTATCGCTCACATTGCTTAATGCTATAGCTGATGGCGCGGTGCTTAGTAAGCTTTGTTCAAGCATCTCCACTTCCATCATACCAAAGCACCACAATGGGTGGAGTAACATACATACTAACCAGGTTATCTTCACACTAACTCCTTTATTAAACGATTAGGTTTTGAGGTAGTTTTTTCACAGATCTTCTCTGCCTTCAACTGATCTCTCCCAAGGCGAAGTGTAAGGTACACTGTTGCTAGGGTAACAAAGAGAGGGTCTTTGTCAAAATAAAAAGAGGAAGTGTTTGCATGTCGATTTGCTACTCCTCGCATTCAATTTTTGCTAAAATATTCTTAGCGTTTGTTTTTTTAAAATCCTGTGAACGTTGTGAGAATTGTAATGAACCAGGTTTAATGGAGATTGTGAATGTTAAATATTTACGTAGATGCCGATGCTTGCCCCGTAAAAAAAGAAATTTTTCGAGTAGCCATGCGGCATAACCTGCAGGTTTACTTAGTAAGCAATAGTTGTCTTAATATAGTAGTTGACGCAAATGTGCATAAAATACAGGTTAAATCTGACCAAGATGCCGCAGATGATTGGATTGAAGAGCACATAGAGACTGGTGATATTGTGGTTACCACAGATATATTACTGGCAGAGCGATGCCTGAAAAAGGGTGTAAGCACCATAAGTCCAGCAGGCAAAGTTTTTAATAATGATAATATAGGTGTTGCAAAAGCAATGCGCGGTTTACGTGCTTATTTACGTGAAGCTGGAATAGCTCCAAGTTACAACGCCACTTTTTCCAAGCAGGATCGCTCCCGTTTTTTACAGGTATTGGAAGAGACGATTCAGGCAATAAAAAGACATCACAATTAATGTTTCTGCATAAAAAGCTGGAGGGCCTGTGTACATTTCAGCCTGACCAACCTATTCATTTGCATGATAAGGTTCCAATTAACCCAAGCTCTTTAAGGGCATTATCCCAGCTATCCCACATGAGTTCTGATCTATCTGACCGAATCGGATTTTCTAGGAACGCATTTTTGATGTTAATCTCACCCCAAGGTTCTTTGTAGTCAGGCGTATTGTTGAGAGCAATCAGCGTATACTTAAGTTGGGGGAATTTATACGAGATAAGCTTGCGCAGGTCAAGAACCTCATCTTTTTTAGGGGCCGTCATAAAAAATAACACCTCCTTACCAATGTTTAAAGCCTTATAAAGGCGCTTAATACGTCGCGCATATTTGGTATTAACAGCCCCATAGTCTCCAAGATCACCCGCACGAGGGGGAAAGGTATAGGTAAAATCATGGACATACTCAATACCATACTGCTTATCAAATACTTCGTGATACCCGCAATCAGAAGAAAAAAGTTGCAGATTGGGAAGCAATAGATAATCCTTAAAATCATAAAATAGTGCGAGATATACTGATTTAAAGGCGGCCTTGCACCAATCAAAAGGGAAATAGGCCTCAGAGAAGTTGTAGTGCTGGAGAGCCAAGGCTGCAGCACAATTACACCCTAAGCTGATCATAATTTTATCTTTTTTTAACTCATCACGTTGTTCTAGGGTTGTACATTCCCATTCGTGGTAGAGGGTAACAACTGGCTTATCATCAGGACTATCCTTCTCGTTGCCTTGACCCGCTGTCGGCTTTGCCTGCTCTGGTGCCTGCAATGGTTTCTCAAGTGTCACAGTGTTTTTGCAGCGCTGGTACAAAGCCTCTAGTTCCGCATGGCGCGCTTCAACAGCCTTCATCTCATCTTCTGTTAAATAACAATGAGCAGTAAAAAAACCGGCGCACGCTACCACCATCAACCAACATATCATTTGCATAATAAGGTCCCCTTTCATACTCTAAGGTAATGTGCCCCAAAAAGATTATGCAATATTTTATGTTTATATCGATCCTGTATACATAATAGGCGTGACCTACCATGGTTATCGTGTATACACAGCCCATCGGAAATGTTGGCTACGGTTGCCTGATTTGCTCTCTGGCCTAAGTTAATTTTAAACATCATGTATTTTGAAGGGATCCATAAATAATAAATGCTCAACGGTAAGTTGAGGACCAGGGCTGGGCGCACTTTAAGGCTCTTAAAATCGGCCGTTAATCTTCTGTAACAAATAACTGGCAAAGTAATCGCCATACGCGGCCTGAAGATCAGGCCGTTGCCAATCGTTGCCCGTTACCATCTTACGGCAGAGTGCTGAGCCGCACCTGCATTGAAAGCTTTTTTCGTTACTAAAAATCATAGCATAATCTAAACAAAGCTCTTCTCCTGCTTGAATGTCTCGCATAGCTACGATAATAATATTGCCCATGACGCCAACATTGGGTGTACACGAATGATTAATAAAACACATGACATCGTTAAACTCCATCGCAGACAATGGCGCTAAGTAAAGATCATCAGCTATCTGGTGTTCAGCGCCACCAATGATCGCTTCATGCTGCGCCAATTGTTTTCCATTGATGATGTGGCCGGATCTAATAGCGATAATCTCGCCTTTGTTGATTGCTGCTGTGGCAAAGCGGCCGCTGCCTTCAATTGAGCTTTTTTTGGATTCTGTTTTAGGTGAGCGATATGATGCGAGGTGCATAGAAGTCCTTGAATTTTTATGCCTTGCATTGTAAAAATGCTTAAGTTTACGCTTTGCTACTTAAAATCTTTAACTTTCAACTTCCACATAACAGGATCAGCACTCTGCGTGTTAAAACGCATCAGCGGCTGGGAGCGGACCATGACGCCTTCCATAGGATAGCCATTATCATTGTAGCGTCCCTTGGGCCGTGATTTAACGAAGGCTACAATTTCTTCTTCAGTCATCATGCCAAGGTCTGCTGGATGATCAAGGCCAAGGAGGGCTGCCGTTTCATGCACCTCTTCGCGCGTGCTCCAACGATTGCTCATGTACACATCAAAAAGGATAAAGGCCACATCCGGTCGGTAGATACCGCCGGACTGAATGCCAGCACCAAAGCCTTCGCCAAAAAGCTGGACCGGCCTGGTGTCAAAGCAAGAAAGCGCTCGCATGAATTCATCGCGTGCAAAGAATGCCAGGAGTGGAGCAGGTATTTCTGCCTTGTTGGTACGGCCTTTGATTTCTATGTTGCCGTCTTGGACGTAGACACGAATATTGGTGCCGTCAATTTTTTCTTCAACGCGCCATTGTTTAAAGGCTGCAAATTCTGGGCGTGCGTAATCGCCTGGGATAAGGGCGTTGTTGTCGTCACGTTTCCAGATACTGTTAATTTTAGGGTATTCCATTACCACAACCTTCGTTTTGCAAATGCATGACCTGAGCCAATTTTTAAATATTTTTCAAATTCGGCAGCCTTGTCCTTGTTATCAAAACAAATATAAGTGACAAGCTTCCATGGCCTATCATCGGTTGTATAAATGGATGCACCAGTGTTATGCTTTTCCATGCGTTGGTCAAGATTATTGGTGAAACCGATATAGGTTCTGTTGGGATTTTTTATAGACTTGATAAGATAAACGAAATACATGAAGATAAAGATTCTGCTTTAAGAATGAGGGGAGGTTATTGTTAAGAAGAACTGGCCGCCCGCCCTACTACGCTCTACGCCCTTTGGGCTTGAGCTTCGAAGGGCATACTTCGCTCCTCATTTTTTCTATCAATGTTCCTTGTTAGGCGAAGATGGCCGTGCCATACGACGTGTCCTACGTAGCTTTAGCGTAGTAGGAAGCTCCGTAGGAGCGAAGTATGGCTGCCCCTGCTGGATACATTCAAGGCAGGAGCGCTTGAGTTCGGTTTTAGCTTACAACATATAAAGACGGTTGTTACATCATTAGGGATTGCGCCAACGCTTACATAAAACAGGTACGTCTTCTCAGTCCTATGTTTGCCTGTAAAAAGACCTGGGTAGGTCAAAGAGCTCAGCTCTTTGACTTTAAATATTAGCATCATCATGAGTATTTTTACAGAGTAACCACGTCATCATGAGAATGTTATGAAAATTTTTTACGATGTTTAATGAGATTTCGTATTCAAAGTTTTTAGAAGCTCTTGTGCCTCAGCCAGGCCTTGTTCGGCAGCTTTGGTAATCAACTCCAAGGCACGCGTATCATCTTTTTGAACACCAGTGCCATTATAGTAGGCAAGGCCCAATTCATGTTGAGCATTTGCATTGCCCTGATCAGCAACCTTTGTGAACAATTCAATGGCTTTGTTATGACCTTGATCAATGCCCCAGCCGTTAGCATAACACAAACCTAAGAAGTACTGAGCTCCTTCATGCCCCTGGTTAGCGGCTTTTTCAAACCATTCAAAAGCTTGTTTAGCACCATACTTAACTCCTGTGCCGGTAATGTAACAGATGCCTATGTTGTATTGAGCTTCTGGATGTCCCTGGTCAGCCGCTTTTGTGAGCCATTCAATAGCTTTGATCAAATCTTTCTCAGCCCCTTTGCCATTAAGATAACAGATACCTATGTTATATTGGGCTTGCTCATAGCCTTGTTCTGCTGCTTTGGTATACCAAGTACAAGCCTGTGTATTATCTTGCGGTACGCCAAGGCCATCCTCGTAACAGTTTCCCAATCTGTTTTGGGCGAGGGGACAGTTCTGGTTAGCGGTTAGCGTAAATAACTCAACCGCCTTTTTGTAATCTTGATCAACGCCCCAGCCGTTAGCATAACACAGGCCTAAGAAGTACTGAGCATCTTTATGCTCTTGATTAGCGGCTTTTTCAAACCATTCAAAAGCTTGTTTATCGTCTTGCTCCACTCCTCTGCCTGTAAGGTAACAGATGCCTATGTTGTATTGAGCTTTCTTATAGCCTTGTTCTGCTGCCTTGGTATACCAAGTACAAGCCTGTGTGTTATCTTGCGGCACGCCAAAGCCCTCCTCGTAACAGTAGCCCAATCTGTTTTGAGACTGGAGGCAGCCCTGGCTAGCGTTTAGTGTAAATAAATCAACTGCCTTTTTATAATCTTGCTTAACGCCGGAGCCAGCGAGATAAAAGGTACCTAAGGTGTATGTTGCATTTATATGGCCTTGGCTTGCGGCAAGCGTACAAAAATCAAAAGCTTTGGTGTCATTTTGCTTAACTCCTGTGCCATCAATGTAACAAATGGCTAGGTTATATTGAGCGTTTGGATTGCCCTGATCAGCAGCCTTTGTGAACAATTCAATAGCTTTGGCAACATCTTGTTTAACGCCGTTGCCATTAAGGTAGCACACATAACCTAAGCTACATTGAGCATATGTATTGCCCTGATTGGCAGCAAGAGTAAAGAATTCAAAAGCTTTGGTAAAATTTTGCTCAACTCCTTTACCTTCAGCATAACAGAATCCTAAGCCACATTGGGAATCGGCATGGCCTTGATTGGCAGCCTTCGTGAGCCACGTAAGAGTTTTAGCTCTGTCTTGCTCAACACCGTTGCCGCCAAAATAACAGCAAGCTAGCTCATATTGAGCTTTTGCATAGTCCTGGTTAGCTGACTTTGTGAACCATTCAAAAGCTTTGACATCATCATCATCATCTTTTTCTTCAATTCCTTTACCGTCGGCATAACAGAGGCCTAACTTATACTGAGCCTCTGCATTGCCCTGATCAGCAGCTTTTGTGAGCCATATAACAGCCTGTGCATAATCCTCCTGCGCATAGTAGTGATCAGCAATCTCAAGCGCTTCTTTTTCTGGCTGTTGCTGAATATTTACTATGGCCTCTTCATTTTTTTGATTGGCATGGGCAACATAACCAAGGGTACCGGCTAGTGCTACGCAAAGTAATGCTGTTGCTGTTACGTTCATGTTTGTTCCTTGCGGAGCTTAAGTTTAAGATTGATGCTACGGATTGGCTTATTATTTTTTTGACTTCAGCGACCTATCGAGGCTTCGAAGTCTTAACTGGAAGAGTATACAACAAAATATGGTTTTGTTAACAAGGCCGCAGGCTTCTTTTATCAGTTGAGTCGTCAAATGCGTTACGCGGCCTTGGGCATGCCTACCAAAAGGCCTGGATAGGTAAAAGAGCTCAGCTCCTTGACTTTGAGTCGCAAGAATTATTAGCCTGACTATATGTGCTTTTGTGATTTTTTAATGGCGGTAACGACATTACCTTGAGATCCTGATGAAAAAATTATTGCTCAGCAGCCTATGGTACTGCCTATTCTTGTGCTTGCTCATTGCGTACGCCCCCACGATGCTCCTTGTAGCCGCCACTACGATAGCAAAGAAAGTGCCAATAAAAAAGGCTGTAACTAAGAAGGCCTCACAGAAAAAGCCGGTTGTTGTTCTTCCAGCGCCAACTATTATAGTTCATATCCACAATAGCGTTCCTGCGGATAAAACGGGTACCAAGTCTAATGTACCTGTCGGCGCAGCATCGTCCGCACAACCCGGATTATCAGATGGCGGCTCGTCTGATAGTAAAAAGGATGCTGAAATCGGCGGCGCTGTTGGAACTGTAGCAGGGGCTGTTGCAACTGGTTTGGTGGTTGGTGTTGGCAAGATTCGTGATAAATATAAGGCTGATAGTGCAAAAGATGAGAAGATCCGTGAGTGGGCTGATAATCTTGATAATAAAAAAATAATACTAAAGACAAAGGATCTTCTAAAAAAAGAATACATTGCAGAAGAAGCAGGTAAGCAGCAAAATCCAACAGAAACTCGTAAGCTTGAGATAATCGATGAAGAGTTAAAGAAGCGACCAGAAATGAAGACATCTGTTGACGAGCTTAGGGATGAGGTGCGGATTCAGATGGAGGCAAAGTCTGACGTGTATAAGGCATTAGCAGCGGATGAAGAAGCAATACAAGCGCGTATAGATTTGATAAATGCACAGGCACGATTAGAGGAAGAAATGCAAGCGGTTAAAGTAGCGCAACAAAGGCAAGAATCTCTTAATCAAGATATTGATCAAGAGAATTTGATAAGTGACGAAAGGGTTGCGCCTCCAATAGAAGAATAACCTTTGAATTTGGTAGCCAATGTGCTGGGTAGTGGTGTGGTATTTTTTAATCATATAAGGATAATTTATGAACAATGTAATGTGTGGACTTGTGGTCTCCTTTTGCATATTAACGATATCAGATACATATGTTAAAGCCTCAATGGCGCCATCATCATCATCATCATCGTCGTCTTCTTCTTCAGGCAAGGAAATGCGAAAAATGCTCACAGGACCTGATGGGTCGTCATACAGCAAAATTATTGTCCGTAGAGAGCTTCTCGATAAAGAGCTCAAAGGCAAGAATCTATCGGTACATACAGATGCTGATATATCTGTATCTCGTGGACTATGCGCTTGCTCCGTAGAGCTTCCAGAGAATGTTGATACGGGTGTTCTAAATAACGAATTTGAAGAGTGTTTAATAATAGACCTCAGGGTTTTGCTTGCAGAGCACGGGGGATTGTTGTCTAAGACAAAAGTTAAGCGCTGCCCAGTTAGAGCTACAGCGGCTCTTGCCGATAAAACGACCAATGGAAAGCCGTTGTACATTACGTTGAAGTACAGTGCTGGTGGTGATATTTTTGCTAGAACAGGGACTGTGTAGATGCGGGGTGATGATCCCTGTATTGGCTACTTTTCCTCATCTAACGGGGGCCTTACTCTATGTAAAAAGTCTTTTGACATAGAGCCAAATTTTTTATAATTTTCGCGGGCTTCATTTAGGCTAATATCATTTGCGCCACCTGCATAGTCATGATCATCATTTTGAATGTTGTCATCCTCCCAGTAACACACTGGGCATATGTCAAATCTTCCAGGCCCATCATTTAAGGTGTAGTGCCCGCAACATGGGCAGGGATATTTTTTGTGAATGTTCAAGCTTTCCTTTGAGATCATCACAAAGAGCTACCCTGTTGTGATTAATTACTTGGGGTGATTATCCAACGTGAGGTTGTTGTGCGTATTCTGTGGGGGCATTTTGATATCCGTTCCAAAATATCCAGAGCCTATGGCATGTTGTGCAGGCGAGAAAGCTTTTCATTTGAGCGTATAACTCCTCTGCATCAATACTTCCAGAAAATTTATCATAGTCACTATCAGAAATAAATTTATATTCTATGCTGCAAGGAATTTCGCTGTAGGATAAGATATTACCACAGCTACATATAATTTTTGGCATATAACCTCATTAGAGTATGATTGTGAGTATGAGCAAGACCATCTTTAGGCTAGAAATAGGGCGTCGCTGTGCTGGGTGGATCTATGATTTAATAAACCCCCTTTATCTAGACTCATCATAAGTAAAATGCTCAACCCAACAATCACTTCGATTAAGTGCTGGTAAAAATCTAATTAAATACCAGGTCACATCAGTAACCTTGGTACCATCTGGCACCTCTATTATTTGACGATTTATATTTACACTAAACGTTATTTTACCATTATTGTATAGTAATAAGGTCCCCCCAATACCTGTATTTTGCCAGGTAATCGCAATACCAACAACCTCTTGATTACTTTCCTTTTCCAGGACAATATTCATAAGAGATTTAAAAGATATGTCCTCATTTTGCCAAGCAAATGATTCATTATCATTAACGGGAAGATATGAAGTTTTTCCACCATCATCCAAGGTCCATCCATAATTCAAAAGCCAGGCAATGATATTATGTGGTAACATTATTTTTGAGGAATGTTCTGCTAATGTAATATAAATACCGGCATCTACAGACATATTTAGGCTCCTAAGTCTAGTTATTTCCACTCGGTAAATGGGATACCTTGTTTGTTTAGCCAATCTTTGACGGGCTGTGGTATCGACGTATTGGAATGCAGCTCGTAGGTTGCTCCATGATCCCGACAGATGCGCAATCTGTCGCCCATATCAGATCTAAACTTACCAAATTTTTCTTCCGATGATAACAACATATCCCAATATTTGCCAGATTTTGCTTCATACCATACGTTTCCAACGGCACCGTCAAATTCACGAGCTCCGGACACGTTACCCCTGGCTTTAAAACTGCCCTTCCCTCCAAATTTTTGTACAAGAAGGTCTTCAAAGGCTTTCCCATTTTCTTGGGCAAAATTACGCTTTGAGACTATTGTAGCACCTTTGCTCCCCTTTTCCACAACAGTCATTGTTTCCTGCACAACTTGCATCGTAGATTTGCCTGGCTGGTTGAGAAGTTCTGGGTGGCTTTCCAATGTTTTTAGAATGGTCTTACCTACTTCAGGCCCTTCTTCAGCAATGACCTTGGTCATCACTGCCAAGTTTGCAAGTGGCTCATGAGTCCCCTCTGCGGCGGCAATCATGGCTTCAGACACTTTGTTGACCTTGGACATGCATCCTTGGAACTGCGTAGAACCAATGGCTAAACAACGAGAGAACGATTGAATAGTTAAGCCCTCGAGAAGAACCCTGATCCCTATGGCTGTACTATGTTCAACAAAGTCAGGCCATGGCATGTTTTTGATAGTTTCAAATAGGGCGGCGGCTTTTTCAGATTGAACCCTGGCTTGCTCAGAAGATTCTTGAATGGCCTCTATGCGTCGATTTGCGTCCTGACTCAAAATTGCCCGCCTTAGTTCTTTGCGCTCACTATTCAGAGTATGCATGTAATGGGCTATTTTAAAGACGCTTAAAATATTATTTGCTATATAGCGGTCTAAGTGTTTAACATCATGCTTAAAGCCAGCCACAGCGGTATTAGTCCCAGCTTCTAATCTATTAACAAGAGTATTGGCTACAGCATCTAATTCATTGAAAATGGCATTGGGCTTAGTCTCTAACTTATTGAGAAGAATTTTTCCATTAGCTTTAACAGTGCGTGCAAACTGTGCAATGCGTAAGGCTGCTTGGCTATCTCCCAGGGCATTAAGCGCTGATGCTATTTCGTTGAGAAGCACCGCTGTTTGAAAAGTGTTGTGAAGGGTTGGATTATCTTTATGCGTATTGCTCAGGGCAGCAGCTTCTGCACAATGCTTATCAATGTACGTCTGTGTAATTTGTGGCGAAAAAGATTGCCCGTCACTGGTTGTAGCAACAGGTCCTTCCATGCCAATCGATGAACTTGATGAGCTTAAATTTGTTGAAGATTCTGTAATGATTGGTGCCTGCGAAGAAGAAGAAGAGGATGATGAGGTTATGTTAGGCCTTGGTTGGATAGGGCGTTGAATAGGGCGTTTGATATATGCAAGTGAATTTTGATTAATACGATTACCGATTGAATCAGTATGACCAAAGAAAGGCACCCGTTGGACATACGTTGTCTGGGCCTGTTGTTTATTGGGCGGTCCGAGTATTAAATTAGTAAGGACATAAACTGCCGTTTCAGTGGCAGCATGTTTTGTTGTATGTAAAGTTTCTATAGCGACTTCTGTACCAAGCTCAACTGCTGCTTGGACAACAATTTTACCGCCGGTTGTTAATACCCTTTCAACAAAGGATGGCTTTTCGTTTTGTACCGGACCTAATGGTGTTTGCTGTGGAGGCTGCTCATTGGGTGGCTGGTTGACTAAGGTATCGCCATCAGAAGAGTCTGTTGTAGTAGTAACTATTGGGACCGGCGGCTGAGCAGGTGGCGTATCAATTTTTTCAGACGGTAGTTGTGGGACGATAATTTCTTGAGATGTACCACCACAACCGCTGCCCTTAGTAGTGGTTGTTGTCGTATCCTGGGCACTTGGCTTTTTTTGCTTCTGATTACCAGGGACGTCGGCCTTGGCGTGATGTATTGGACGTGCAATTTTGCGTAGCGGTCTAAAAGGTTTTCCTGCTCGTGATATACCTAAAAAATGCCGTGATTTGCCCGCTTTAGAATTATTCGGAATATTTTCTAGTGATGTGACAGAAAGATGATGTGGTGTTGATGTAGCGTTGTCGTCATTGGTGCTACGCTGTTGGTTTTCATCACCATCATCATTATCATTACCACCACCACTATTATCTTCATCGTTGTTTGGTGCATTGCTCTCATTTGTTCCTTGGACAGTTACCTGCTGGTCGGATAATTGGAGATTGTTTAGCCGTGAACATAATTCATCGGTATTCAGTTGACGTTGCGTTATCAGAGGTTGCTGTAAATGAACCTTGCCAGTGCCTTCAGGTAGAGCGATTTCTAGCGGTAGGTCGATAGTCATTGTTGTTTTTTTACCATCCGTTGTTCTTGTGACTCGCGTGAATCTTTTGGCGGCCTCATCGGTTAGTTTAAAGCCGCGTCTTCCATCAGAAAATGTTGTCAACGTAAAATCATCAAGCTTTACCGCATCAGGATTTATACCAAATTTTTGCCAATAAGCACGGCATTGCGGTGTTTGTAATGCGTTATGTAAAAAAAATTGCTCATGTGAGAGTATACGTAGAATATTATTGGATTGAGTACTTGATGTTGTGTCTTGAGTAGGAGGTATAACGCGTTGGTGTGCTCCTGCCGCCTGCACCGGGTTATGGGGTGTAGCCGGTGGCCTTTGATCGACTTGGGTTGGGGCATTGTTTTTCTGTAGTCCATTAGCATAACTTACAACCTCAGTGGCAATCTCATTGCGTAACGTTGCGGGAATACCCTTATTCATTAAGCTTGCATCACACAACAACCTGGCAAATGAATTAATATTTACAGAAGGATCTTGTTGGCGTTTTAGCTTGATTATGCATCCTAATGATGTTATGACCTCTGCCTTATCGTTTTCGCATAATCCGCTTCCTGTATATCTGCTAACATTATTAGAGGCATGGTGCCTAAAGGCATTGATGTCTCGAGTTAAAGCCTTTTGCGCATCAGAAAATGGTGTGCCATCTGCTTGGCGAAATTCGCTGTCGTCACAGTGATTATAGCTGCTTGAACTTTGTGGCGCTGTGGCGTAGATGCTTAGACCCGCTTGAGGTTGCTGATTTTCAGGATACGGCGATCCAGCTTCAAACTCTACAATATCTTTATAAGGGTAAGATGCGAACGTTTGCTTTGCACTTGTTAGACAAATGATTAGAGACAATAATATATGGTTTATTCTTTGTGATATCATGATAACCCCCATTGATAATGATTAAAAGGGTGCGTCATTACAACGCACCCATGCTTCTTGAGCTAAAATTTTATGAAATGATACAGTTTTTATCGACTTTATCGACTGTACGTCGTGCAATCTGATCAGTTGCAGAATTTCTAAATACCGCCCCTACATCACTTGCAGTGCTAGTTCCAGAGTATGCTTCCCATGCGTCTTTGTATTGTGGGGCGAAATCGCCATTTACCTTTGCACCCTTAGCTTTAAAATGTCGTATATCAGTACTATATTCTGGGCACATATCAAAGACACAGTGTTCAGCCGATATTAAATCCGGCGATTCAGTGTTACATATA
Source organism: Candidatus Babelota bacterium (assembly GCA_013289515.1). Classification (GTDB taxonomy): domain Bacteria; phylum Babelota; class Babeliae; order Babelales; family RVW-14; genus JABCZU01. The sequence goes on from JABCZU010000009.1 coordinate 19,154, forward strand.
AGATAGGTAAAGTAGAGTTGTGAGAGGGCGGCGTAATTAAAATAGGCCATAAAAATAGTACCTGTTTTATCACAACGATCGGCGACCTTTTGTAGATCAAGTGCCCATATGATAGGGGTAACTTTGAGGATCTTTGATCTTAACCAGCCTAAATGCCTATCGCGAGCATCGGCTGACAATGCTTCCACTTTTGGGCTATTAGGCGTTCCTCTGAAGGCACCACCTTTAATGGTACAGTGGTTAAAAACAAGAAACAGACCAAGAACTGTTGGTGGTAAGATTTTTTGAGTGAGCTCGCCGGAAGAGGGTAAGCTGTCGTCTTCAAAGAGATCTTTAAGTTCAGGGTAACTCTGAAGGAGAGGTTCTACTGGTACGGGATCGTGAAGATTAAACTCTCGAAGTTGTGAATAGCTAAAATCGATTCCGCATAATATGCAAGCACCAAAGTCAAGCTTTTCGGCTCTGATGTTTCTCATAGATATTTTTTTAATAGTACATTTTGAAAAAAAGACCTCATTAAAGTGAGCCCCGCCAAAGCCATATGGTATATCCATAGTGCTACCAACAATCTTTGATTCAATAAACCGTACGTTTATGAATTGTGTTTCTTCTGAGTCAAAAATACAATCCTTGATCGTTACTTTTTGTGCGATGACATTTACGAAGGTTGCACCGGTACCCACCACATTCTCCATGGTAATTCCGTTCAATTGATCGGTCATTTCTGCAAAAGCGGCTTGTTTTAGTGTAGAATTGTTCTTGATAGTAGCGCCTTTTAGTTGCGTCTTTCTTAAGGATGTTTTGTCCATATTGCACGCATCAAAGGTTACCTTATTGAGTATGGCTTGATTTAAGCAGGCACCGCTGAGGTTTGTCTTAACAAATTTTGTATGTTCATCACACTGCACCTTAGTTAAATTAGTTTGCTGGTGTGTGTTTTTTAGACTTGCATCAGTTAAATTGGCTCCTTTAAGATTAGCCTCACTAAGGTTTGCGCCATCAAGAATGGCACCGCTTAGGTTAGCCTGACTTAGATCAATACCCCTTAAGTCAGCATTTTGTAATCGGGCGCCTGAAAGATCCTTATGATGGCCAGTAAGGGCTAGTTGATAGTCAATTTGCCTAAAGGCAGCTTGGGGTTGGCTATTTACCTGTGGTGCTGAAGCATGAGAATTATTCGCAGGCTCATGACCATCAGCATCAATATCATCATTGTCTGAAAGCTCAGCAGCTTTTCTGTCATCTAGCTGACTGGGATTTGAAGAGCTGCTACTAGAAGATGAAGAACTACTGCTCGAAGACGAGCTACCTCCTTGCATTGCGCAAAGATTGGGATTGAACGCGCTCAACAAGAGCAATGATAGAAAAGCATGAAAATACTTATTCATGATAACCTCCTTAAAGAAAACAATAAAATTAAACCTCTATCTGTAATTTAATATAGATGGGTTTATTTGTCAAAAGGGGTGTCTAAAGTGGATTAAACGGCGAAAATTGCGTTTGATAGGCGTTAATTTGGTGAAAAATGCCTTATTTTATACTGGCCCGGATGGCCAAGGTTCTGGTAAACATAGGCCTTTGTGAACTATGCCTATGTACCGAATGTTTGGTTGGAAAAATGCGTAGAAAGGCTTGATAGGCGCCAACACAGAAGAATTTTTGGCATAAAAAAGACCCCCTCATTTGAGGAGGCCTTAAAAGTGATTTTTTGAAAACTCTGTACCAGAGGCAGAATGGTTTAAAAAATCTTTTGCGTTACTTAAAATCTTTAACCTTCAACTTCCACATAACAGGATCAGCACTCTGCGTGTTAAAACGCATCAGCGGCTGGGAGCGGACCATGACGCCTTCCATAGGATAGCCATTATCATTGTAGCGTCCCTTGGGCCGTGATTTAACGAAGGCTACAATTTCTTCTTCAGTCATCATGCCAAGGTCTGCTGGATGATCAAGGCCAAGGAGGGCTGCCGTTTCATGCACCTCTTCGCGCGTGCTCCAACGATTGCTCATGTACACATCAAAAAGGATAAAGGCCACATCCGGTCGGTAGATACCGCCGGACTGAATGCCAGCACCAAAGCCTTCGCCAAAAAGCTGGACCGGCCTGGTGTCAAAGCAAGAAAGCGCTCGCATGAATTCATCGCGTGCAAAGAATGCCAGGAGTGGAGCAGGTATTTCTGCCTTGTTGGTACGGCCTTTGATTTCTATGTTGCCGTCTTGGACGTAGACACGAATATTGGTGCCGTCAATTTTTTCTTCAACGCGCCATTGTTTAAAGGCTGCAAATTCTGGGCGTGCGTAATCGCCTGGGATAAGGGCGTTGTTGTCGTCACGTTTCCAGATACTGTTAATTTTAGGGTATTCCATTACCACAACCTTCGTTTTGCAAATGCATGACCTGAGCCAATTTTTAAATATTTTTCAAATTC
>JABCZU010000009.1:21682-53687 GCA_013289515.1 Candidatus Babelota bacterium
TTTCCAGATACTGTTAATTTTAGGGTATTCCATTACCACAACCTTCGTTTTGCAAATGCATGACCTGAGCCAATTTTTAAATATTTTTCAAATTCAGCAGCCTTATCCTTGTTATCAAAACAGATGTACGTAACAAGTTTCCATGGCCTATCATCGGTTGTGTAAATGGATGCACCATTGTTGTGCTTTTCCATGCGTTGGTCAAGATTATTGGTGAAACCGATATAGGTTTTGTTGGGATTTTTTATAGACTTGATAAGATAAACGAAATACATGAAGATAAAGATTCTGCTTTAAGAATGAGGGGCGGTTATTGTTAAAATGATACTGACTCTATTAGACTGGATGGGCTAGCTACGAAGAACTGGCTGCCCGCCCTACTTCGCCACCTTCGCTAACGCTCAGTAAGGCTACGAAGGGCATACTTCGCCCCTCACTTTTTCTATCAATATTCCTTGTTAAGCGAAGTCTGGCTTGCCATACGACGTGTCCTACGTAGCTTTAGCGTAGTAGGAAGCTCCGTAGGAGCGAAGTTCTTTGTGGTTGGCCCTACTACGCTAGACAAGCTAGCTACGAAGGGCATACTTCGCTTCACTGTTCTATTAATATCAAATAAAAAACCGTTAAGGAACTGGCTCGCCATACGAAGCTTTAGCGAAGTATGGCTGCCCCTGCTGGATACGTTTAAGGACGGAAATTTCAAATTCGGTTTTAGCTTACAACATATAAAGACGGTTGTCACATCATTTGGGCTTGCGCCAACGTTTATATAAAGCCGATACGTCTTCTTAGTGTTCCCCGAGCGCTTACTGTTGTGATGAGATGTGTAGTACAAATTTTTTTATGGTTTACAACGATTACAACAACGCTTTAATTGCTTGAGGCAACATTGCCGGCGCCTGGGCCAGTCCATCGGGTGATGCTTTAAGCAAAAGCTCTTGTGCATTGAATCCCCACGTAACTGCCAAAACTTTGATACCAGCTTTATGCGCAGCTTCAATATCACGGACTTCGTCACCAACATAGATGACACGTGCCGGACTAAGATTAAAGGTATTTAAGAAACGCTTAATAACATGATGCTTGCCAAACATGCTATGATCTTCGTAGATAACATCAAAGACATTAATGCCATTGCTAGCAAGGACATTGCGTACTAGGGCCTCACTGTTGGATGTCACAATACCTAATGTATATTCCTGGACTTTCAACGCTTCAAGCACCTCTGATATACCTGGTACCATCTGCAGGTGTGTAATATATTTACTCATGCCTTTAATAACTTGGGTGCGCAAAAATGGAACCTTGTGCCACGGCACTTTAAACTTGGCTAAAATTTCTTTCATATGCAAATGACGGAGTCCGGCCTTTTCCGCCGGTGATATTTGTACTGCATTAACATTACCAGCAACCTCATTGTATACCTCCAGCACCGTATCAAACGAGTCGACAAGCGTGCCATCAAAATCGAAGAGTATAAAGGGCTTTGTCGTATCGAATGGTCGCAGTGTTTTAATAGTAGCTCGGTTAAAATACTGCCATGCGAAAAATGTTCCTGTTGCTACCACAAGCACTGCAACTAAAAATTTATTTCGCATTTATGTATCTTTCAACAAACAAGGCCTTATTGCTTCTTCAACCATACGCGTTGTTCGATTGCTTATTATGTTTATAAACGTACTGCGTAAATCTTGTCGGAAATATTTTCAGAAAAAAGAAATAGCGACATTGATAACCGTTACTGGTGGTATAATACCACTGGATCTCAATATATAACAGTTAGGATGTCGCTATGGCAAATTATACACCATCAAAAGAAAAAATGCTTGCGTTAGATGAACTACGAGCTATTAAAGAACGTGTCATTGAAGTTTTCAGGACTACGCAAGTAATTGGTACGCGCTTTAAAATATTACATGAACTTACAAATGTACTATTTTGCAATCAATCATTAGAGCCATATGTTAAATCGATGAAGGAAGAAGAAGATGTGGAATGCAAAAGGCTCCTGCTGCTTGAAACTGCTATTATTTCTAAGTTTGATACCGTTTTCTCTACCATTATTGCTTATGTTGAAAAACAGGGAATAAAAAATGATGCCATCAATGAGGCTATACGTAGGTACAGGGAGTCAAATTTTGATCTCCATTTTGCACTACCATATGAATTGAGAGCTTGTGCAAGGAAAATATTACAGGAACTTTTATCTGTTTCCAGCCACCATTATGATTTTATAGCGTCAATTGTCACAATTGATGATAATGGGCTGACAGGTGAATTATTGGGCATCGTTAGTTTTGACGAGTGGGAATGTGAATATTTACGCGTTCGACGCGTACAAGAAACTACCGCGTGGGGTAGCTGTAAGATTTTACATACGCTCTGGGTGTGTCGCGACGATACAGCTTTGCGTCAAGCATCAAAAGGCTTTGATAATCGCAGAGCTCAACGCTTCTTTAACCTGTACCAGGCTCTTAGGTGGGCCACTTTGACCGAAGGAGGGTTTAAACAAATTTGCATGGAATTTGGTGTAGAGGATGTTGATGATTGCCTAGTGCATATTACACGAGTAGTTGATAGGATCGAAAGACCTTGGCCAACAAAAAAAACATCAACAAATACATTACCTAAAATTTTTTATGTCTACAAAAGAGAAAGTGACAACCATCGTGCTACTATGAAATTTATTTCTTGTGATGATACAAAACAGGCGCTTGAATTTGAAGGCAGAATGGCAAAAGGGCTTAAAGCACTAATGTCAAATAACAAAGAGATGTCATTAATGGAATTGTGTGAAGCTCTCACCGGTCTCAAGAAGGGAACTATTAAAGAAAAACTAACCAAGCAGCAGAGAAACGTTGTTACTGGCTTTACTGGAGGTGTAAATGAAATGATGGAAAAAATCTTCGGTATAAAAAAATTTCTCATATCAAGTCGTCAAAGTTGCCCCAGCAAAGGTTCTCGTATTAAGGGTTCTTATTGTATTGATCCAGAGCACTATAAGCGTCTTTCTCCAAAATAACCGCCTCGATTTCTTTTATTAATAAAATTCCTATTTTTGCTCTAAATCCATAATCAAAAATTATCACATCCTTATACTGAAAACACTGTTTGTGTTGGTGTTTTCAGTATCTTTTTTGCTGCCTCGCATGCTGCCCCAGCACGCCGCAGCATACTGCCCTGTACGCTAAATCCATCATGAAAAAAAATATGCAGAAACAAAAACTCATATCCGATGGATTGTCAGAACAGCAGAAGAATCAGCAAATGTTTACAGCGAACGACTTGGATCGCTTTGCTGCCTATTTTTCTCTGCTTATAACAATTGATCGGCGTATAAAGGTAACACGAACAAGCAGGGAGGTCGCTGATGTAAATAAAAAAGTTAATGATTCAGAAATGCCGAGAGCAGTAATCGAATAAAAATAACGATGCCACCGGCGACAACCGATGGCAAAAAACTTAAGAGAACTTATCATGTATAATACCACAAAAGATGATTTTAAACAACGCAAAGGCGCTCAAAACAGCTTTAAGGAAGAGCTTTTCAATGAACGCAATGCTTTGATGAGGCATTGCGCAAAGGCAATCAAAAACAAGGATGCACCGGGTTGTGCTGTTGAAATTGCTTTAAGAAAGTTCCTGATAAAATCTATAGAACCAATCATTTTTGATAATAATAGGCACGAATTCACAGTAGATGTTAATGGAAAGCTGCGAGCTGCCTGGTATGTAGCGACCTCTGATTATATCATTGCTGATTCATTATTGGTTTCCTATGGCCTGACAGATGAACGTGCGGCATATGGTTATTTTTCGCATGCAGGTCGCTTAGATGAGCTGGAAAAACTGGCTCAGCTAAGGCTGCGACACCTATGACCTCACAGTAGAATCTTAAAAAAATAGAGCCATCGCCTATGGTTAATACGGCGATGGCTCCAAACTCAGAAAGTTTAACATGACTCATGATACCACAAAAAGACGTAATATTAAAGATGATCAGATCAATTTTCAGGCTTTACGTGATACTTGGCATGAGGATCAAAAGAAGCTTATAGCCGACATTAAAGCTCTTGGCTATGAGCCAGACGTACTGAAACAATCGCTACATACAATACTTGAAGACCCCGCCGTTGGTCATGAACAAAACTCTGCGTTGTTGTCGCTGAAGGAGTCTTTTGATGAGCTTGAGGCGAGACGGAAGATTCTTTGGGCAGAGGAAGATGCCGTTGCAGAGCTAAACAAAAAACATGCGGCCATTCATACCGATCAATTTTATATTCTTACTGAAAAGCAGCACCCGGTTTTTGGCGGTAAGGATTTTACGCTTGAGAGTAAGGAGTCATTCAAAAGCCAATATGAGCCCTACCTAATAATATGCTCGGATGGAAAGCAACGTTCAAAAGCGGCTATATTCCTGAAAAGTCCATTGCGCCGTACTTATGATGGGATTGTCTTTGATCCTATAGGTGATGATGAATTGAAGCGCTGCTATAACATTTGGAGTGGCTTTCACAAGGAGGCGCGACAAGGCGATGCATCAAAGTATTGGGATCACCTGCGTGACAACATTTGTAATGGCAATGAGGAGGCGTACCTGTTCGTGCGTAAATGGCTGGCATGCATTTTTCAGCGTCCACAGGAAGTTCATACGGCCCTCGTGATCGTGGGAAGCCAAGGCGTAGGCAAGAATAGCTTCGTAGAGCCACTTGGTGTGCTCTTTGGCCCTCATTATGTTCTGCTGAGTAGCATCTCAGAGCTTGTATCGAATTTTAATTTTCATCTCAAAAACGCAGTGCTTATCCATGCGAATGAGGCGCTGTGGGGTGGCCACCGAAAAGAGGTTGGTGCGCTTAAGGCGATGATCACTGAAAAAACATGCCTGATCGAGGGCAAAGGAAAGGACCGCATTATGGTAAAGAATTTTAAGCACCTCATTTTAAGCAGTAACGAATCATGGCCGGTTCATCTCGACCGGGACGACCGCCGCTTCTTTGTCTTGCAAGCATCAGAAAGACACAAGGAGGACCACGCGTACTTTGCGGCACTGCAAGAACAACTGGATCATGGCGGGTACGAAGCTCTTTTGTATGACTTGCTACACGAGAAGCTTGATGGCTTTAATCCGCGAAGATTTCCGCATAGCACAATATCTTTTGATATAAAAATGATTAGCCAGGATTCGGTCGTGCGCTATATCCACGCAGCATTGAGTGAGGGGCATTTTTGCGTAGGTGATGAGACAGAGGGCTTTTGGCAACCGGAGATCCCAAAAAACTTGGTATATCAAGACTATGCCAAGTGGTGCATTAACAATGGAGAAGCAAAGCTTCAAAATCACCAATTTGGTAAGTGGCTTAATAAGCTGGTGCCATCGATAAAAAGTATTCGCATTGGGAGCAAGAATGAGCGTATCAGTGCCTACAAATTGCCGCCTCTTGAGATTGCCAGAAAAGAATTCTGCAAGGCCTTTAATGAGCAAGAGACTATTTTTGCCCTATCAAACGAGGAGTGGGATAGGCTGTAGCATTTACCAGAAGACCATGGTGGTGGCATGGCTGTGGCAGAGTTGCTGAGGTCTAAAAACGACGAAGGATAGGGCATAGGTCATAGGTGTCAGGGCTGAGCGGGCATAAATAGAATTCCACAAGCGCTCGCCACTCCTTCTTTATGCAAAAGCCTAAGGCATGAGATCGCTATGACAGCCATGACACCTATGACATTGATTACTAGATCAGCGTTTTTGGCACTAACTGCTATGACGTATCCTATGACACAAATAACATCAACAGAGCGGAGAATAATATGGATTTAATAATAGAGTTGGCAAGAGTGATAGGACTAGACCCAAAGTGGGCAGCAAGCACCGCCGGTGGTGAATATAAATCAGCATGTCCTGCTTGTGGTGGCGATGATCGCTTTTATATCCAACCATACAAGCAGCAAAAAAATTGTGTTGGGTACTATTGCTGCCGCGTATGTAAAAAAAGCGGCGATGCGATACAATTTTGTATAGATTTTTTTGGGGATTCAGTTCAAAGTGCCTGTGATCGTCTTGGCGTTACATTGCAAGAGAAGCCGCGGTATTCAACACAGGTCTTACCGCTATTGAAAGCTTTAAAGAAACAGGCGGTACATAAACCGTTTGAGGTTATTGCACCGTCAACAGAGTGGATTAAAAAAGCTGGCGCCTTTGTTAATTGGTCTCACGATCAACTCTTACATAACCCTGGTGCCATAAAATATTTAACACAAAGAGGAATACCGCTTGAGGCGATTAAATTGTATAAGATCGGCCTGTGCCCAAGAACTTTGCACAGGCAAAGGACTGGTTGGGGACTGCAAGATCAAGGAGATAGTAAGTATATTTGGCTACCTGAGGGAATAGTTATTCCGGTAATCAATCCTAATGGTGATGTTATCCGTCTTAAAATAAGGCGTAAGGATTACCGTGATGGCGATGAGTTTCCTAAATATGTAGCAGTTTCGGGGAGTGCCAATGGCCTTAATATTATTGGCGATAAATCGTGTGATACTGCGATAGTCGTAGAATCTGAGCTTGATGCCTATGCCCTGCATTATGCTGTTGGTGATTTTGCCATCATCATAGCGGTTGGCAGCAATATAAAGAATCCAGACAACATGACGGACTACTTAGCCAAACAAAAAAGTAAGCTGCTCATTTGTTATGATAACGATGATGCCGGTAGGAAAATGCTTGATAAATGGGCAGGCTTATATTCTCATGCCAGGGGCTATCCAACCCCAGTCGGGAAAGATATTGGAGAAGCAATCCAGGGCAATGTTAATATTAGAGAATGGTTGTTGAATGCATGCACTTGTTGGTGATATCCTTGAGGAGAGATTTACTGAACAAAATATTACGATGAGGAGCCAGGATGTCCAAGAAAGCTAAAGAAGTAATACAGGCCGATCAGCTTGCTCTGCTAATCAAGACGATGAATTGCGATAATGATGATACAGGCAGGATGCTTATTTCGCAAGCTGTGAAGGCTGCCTATGCTGGTGATAGTGGCATTGATGATAATGGCCTTAATGGCGTGATTGCATTAATACGTGGAATTGGTCCGGAAGATGCAACAGAGGTCATCCTGGTGGTCCAATTTATTGTGCTGCACCTGCAAGGGATGAGCACTATGACAAAAAATTATATCAATGCCAAAGGCCAAGGCATGATGATGCTGCGATTGTCTCATCATGCCTTGGATATGTTACAGCGGTATCGAAGTAGAAACCAGGCGTACAATGCCTTGCATCACGAGGGCGTTGCATTGGTCGCTGATGGTCAGTAACAAGACGAGCAAAATCTGGAGCACATCCCATGAGATTCAAAATGGACTTTAAAAAGTTATCGCGTTGTGGTGCAAGGGCAAGAAGTAACTTTGGACTACCATGTCGTCACGTGGCCCTAAAAAACGGAAAATGCCACTACCATGGTGGCAAGGTACCCGTCAAACACGGGCGGTATACTAAACTGGCGCGGATGGAGCGCTCCGAGCAACGACGCCTGATTACCACTATGAGAAATACATCATTATCCTTGAAGGAGTTAATCACATGAGTAGATCTAAAAGCTTGGCATCTCAGAGCGCAAAAAGCCCTCAAGGTATGCCTTACAAGTTTGCTAAAACACTTGCTACTGAAGATGAGTACCGGCACATGGCCGATAAGCTGCTTGTATTTGCGCAACAAGAAAGTTCCCTGGATATAAACGCATTTCCACTCAGCCTATTGATAAACCCGGCTACCTTTGTAGGGTTTTCACAGGACTCAGAGTACTTTTCGAACGTCTATGATACAGCCTTACGCTTAATAGGTGCTCGATTAAAACGATTAATGTTTGAAGGCAGCATCGATCGTCAATTTGCCATGGAAATGCTTCCTTTGTATGATCCTGAGTATAGACGATACTTAAGGGAAAAAGGGCAAAAAGATGATGTGCCTGCTGGCCAGACTAAGTTTATAACTGTTAACATACCAGAATATCGTTCGATTCCTGACTCGCTTTGGCAAAGGCTTAATAGTAAGCAATGCACCGAAGAAAAGCGTATGGAAGTATTGCATAAGATGCATGAGGTTTTAGATGATCTCCCATAAACATGAACAAGAGTAACTGTACGATGAATGCCTATGAATCGAATGTGCAAAGAGTTTGCTACTAACAGAAAATCATATAATCACTTACTCAAGCTCCCAACCCTTGTATGAATCAAGTTCATCTGATGGTTGAAAATGTGCTTCTTTTTGCTCTGGGAAACAACAACCATGAGAGCTGCACCAAGTAAAGTGCCCTGTGCTTAGACTAGGGGTATTCCCCTTAATGCTTAAATAATATGTTTCATACATGAGAGACATAAACACACTGCCACTCCAACCAATAGGCGTAGCGTCAATTTTTGTAAAAAGAGTTGCTTGATCACTATCCTCCACTTCATCGATTGTTTTATTCTCACGTACATGAAGAAACATGCTGTTTGATACATTTTTTATGTAGTATGTTTTATTACCCGGTTCAGGTGGTTCAAGACAGGGCTTTCCAAGGGTGACCCTAAAGACGTTAATGGTAGTATCATAAATGGTTGATGCCAGATTTGTATAATAATGTTCATAACTATCGACCATTTCAAAGCGTGGCCCTCCATGGTCGGATAGAAAGTATGTAGGCATGGTGCTTGTGGCTTTGGAGTGAAGCCTAAAAATGATGCTTGTTAAATAATCACTAAGCGTGGCGCCAGAAAGGTTGCTCATAAGTAGGTTTAGACATATAGCAATCGCTAATCTATGCAGATTCTTCATGAAGGCTCTTTAATACGTCAGCAAGCTCATTAAGCTCATTTAAAGCTTTCTGTGCATCACTATTACCCTGATTAGCAGCCCTTGTGAACCATTGTACCGCTTCAGTGGTGTTTTGTTGAACGCCCTTGCCCATAAGGTAGCAGCCGCCTAATGAATATTGTGCTGTTGCCACGCCCTTTTTAGCTGTAATTGTGAGCCATTTAACAGCCTCGGTATAATTCTGCTGAACACCTCTGCCCATGTAGTAGCAGTCAGCCAATAAACATTGAGCCGAACTATCATCCTGTTCAGCGGCCTTAGTGAGCCATTTAACGGCTTCGACATAATTTTTTTGAACACCTTTACCGATGTAATAACATTTGCCTAGTGAACCTTGAGCTAGTGCATCTCCTTGTTCAGCAGCTTTGGTTGACCATTTAACAGCCTCAGTGTAATTTTGTTGAATACCATGACCAAAATAATAGCAGTGTCCTAACCCACTCTGAGCTGCGGCATGGCCTTGCTCTGCGGCCATTGTGTACCATTTAACAGCGTCAGAGCAATTTTTTTCGACACCAAAGCCATGGTAGTAAAGAACGCCCAATGTGTATTGTGCATCAGTATTGCCATGGTCAGAGGCCTTAATGAACCATCTTATAGCTTCGGTGTAATTTTCTTGGCCATAATATTTATCAGCTATCTCAAAGGCCTCTTTCCCAACGTCCTGTTTAGCCGTGTCGGTGTTAGCATCATTGCTACTTCCTTGATTGGTATGCGCAACATAACCAAGGGTGCCCAGTGCTATGCAAAGCAATGTTACTGTTGTCATGCTCATGTTATTCCTTTTATATGGATGCTTCTGTATTGCTGAGTTTAATACCTAGCCAAAGCTACTACCACGTGCTCTCTAAATTAAGGCTTTTAGTATACACATTTTGTGAAGCCTTTATACGATTATTTAAACAAGATAACACTCTTAAGCGTGTTTACATATTCGCTAAATGCCGCCTTCCCTTCATCGGTAAGATGATAGGTGGTGCGTGGTTTATTCTCAAAAAAAACCTTTTCAACCGTGACATAATTATGAGCAATGAGCTCGCGCATGTGCGTGGTCATATGGCCATCAGAAAGATTAAATTCTTTCTTGAGCGCTGTATAATCGCAGGTGGTATGTGCTACAAGGTAGGCCATAAGACGTGTACGAACTGGTTGATGAAGGATCTTATTTAGCGGTTCGTTCACGATTTTCCCATCGCGTATAAAGACCTATTGCTATGCATCCAAGCCCTTGGTATGCCACAAGGTACATCCAAAGATGGTCAATGCTTAGTGTTGTAAGGTAAACACCAACAAGGCCACCAATGACATAACTCCAGGCAATTGCCGTGACAATAGGTTGTGAGAATTGTCCAAGAAAGGCAAAGAGGCAGCCGAGGATGATAAGAATAAACGGGCTAATAAGTGCGGCGTATCCTACATAGGCAAGCATTGCTGCAGTAGCAATTGGGATAATTGGAAATAACCTGCTGATGGAGAAGGCCTGTTTGGTAACAGGGTGCAATGGGGTGTTGCTTGGAAATAGTTTTGCAATACCAATAAACAGAGACCAATAGAACACGGTTCTTAAAAGAAAGATGAGTGGGGTGGTAACACCAGCGGTTAGTAAAAAGGGATCGACATATACACTCAAAAATAATTCAATAAGCGGAATTGCCGCGATGCAAATACCTGTAGCAATCATGCGATTGCCGGAAATTATCTTCTTAACGTTGCCATAGAGGATGTTGTGGATATCATCAATTTGGCGTAGGGCAGCTTCTTGAGCTGATTGGTTCTGTTCTGGCTTCATGGGGGGGTATTTCCTTTAGGTTATGGTTGACTTTTTAAAACTAACTATTAAAATGATAGTACTATTTAAATAAATGTCAATATTGTTTATATAGCAGTACCCTATATAATAATGAATACTCGCTCGGCGGAGCCCTATACTTGAGGGCAAGTTAGTCGACAATTAATCATAATGAGAACACATGCTAATGGAAAATGATAAAATATATGTTGGAATTGCAGCCCTCTTTATTAAAGATAACCATGTCCTACTCCTGAGAAGATCGGCATCAATCTACCTGAGTGGCACATATTGTCTTCCAGGTGGGCATGTTGATGGCAAAGAGACGCTTCGCCAGGCCATAGCGCGTGAAGTGCAGGAAGAGGTTGGCTTGAAAATTAAGCCGACTGATGCTCAATTCATCCATGTTTATCACAGCTACCACGCTACTAATGCTGCTAAGAAGGAGTGGCTTGGCTTTATTTTTCTCATAACCACATGGGAAGGTGAGCCGATTAATATGGAACCAGATAAGCATGATCAGCTATGTTGGGCACCGCTGGATAATTTGCCAGGCAATATTGTTAAGGTGCACTATGACGCTATAAAGGCGTATCGTGATAATGTGTATTATTTGGAGCATGGATGGGAATAGTTCTTCATAACACTATTCACCCTGATCTTCTGTTAGCTCAAGAATTTGCCTATGAACCAATTGGATTAATCTATAGCAAACTAGTGCCAGAGGCGGAAAGCCAAGAGTATGGCGCATGTACATTTGAGATGAACAAGAGAACTATTAAGTTTCGTGTAGCAAAAATCACCCCGACAAAAATTGGGCAGTTCGTTACTTTTTGGAAACGAATTGGAGGCGGACCTATCATGCCCTATGATACCAACGATTCTTTTGATGTACTGGTGGTCAGTGTACGTAACACAAAACATTTTGGTCAATTTGTTTTCCCCAAAAATGTATTATGGCAAAAGGGTTTGGTATCAAAAGATGAAGATGGCGGAAAACGGGCCATGCGAGTCTATCCTCCATGGGATATAGCTGATAGCCCACAAGCTAAGAAAACTCAAGCGTGGCAGTTACCATATTTTGTTGAAATCCAGCCAAATCTTGATATTGCAAAGATTCAAAAGCTATTCCAATGATCTGTAGGTAAAGATCAAAATAAGGACGTATCGTGGTAATGTGTATTATTTTGAGTATGGATGGGAATAGTGGTTAATACAGCAGTATACAGCATCATTTTTATGCTTTTGGTTCACTGGGTAGCCAAAAGTACCATTAATATCCTGAAGCCTGAAGAAAGAATTACCATGACGAATAAACAGGACCAGCAGTCTCTTAAACAAAGTTTTACATTTAAGCGTGTTACGCCTGATGATTTGCCTACGCTGTACCAATGGTTTAAAGAGCCGCACGTGCAACAGTGGTGGCCGGTGCCGAAGAACGATGAGTTCTTCGATTTCTTTCTCAAGCGTATTAGGTCAAAGGATACCTTTGCCTATCTTGCTATGATGGACGGTACACCCATAGGCTACATTCAATACTATTATATTGACCGCAACAACCCTAAAGCTGGCTCATGGCTACCTGAATTGCCAGAAGCTACGGTTGGTACCGATCAATTTATCGGTGATCCTGCCTACATTGGTAAGGGCTATGGTACGCAGATGGTCAAGGCATTTATACAATATCTTACGCACATCCTGGAGCCGCATATCACCACGGTAATTGTTGATCCTGATCCAGCTAATCATGCGGCAATTAGATGTTATGAAAAAGTTGGTTTTAAGAAAGAGCAGGTATATACGGTGAACACGGCTCAGCATTTGTTAATGCGATATGATCTACGAAAGCTCACTGATACCAACCTTTGCTTAAAGGGCTAGAATGATGATATGTGCTTATATATTCGTGATCACCATCTTCGTAGTCCTGACGATTGTTCTAGCGCCTCTATCTTGTCTCGAATTGCGGTAGCAACATCCTGATGATTAGCTTGGATGGCTAAATCCAATGCCGTTTGACCGGCAGGAGTTTTTGCTTGCAGATTAATACCGGGATATTTAATAAGTTCTTCTACTATCGGCAAGTGACCGTTCTTTGCTGCATAATGCAGTGCAGTATAGTTATTATCCTCCGGATCAGCCCAATTCACATCAATGCCATATGCGTTATTATTATCAGCGTTAAAGCTTGTTAGATACTTCTTAAGTTCTTCAAGATTGTTAGCTGCGGCATAATTACAAAAGATTCGACCAGTCATATACGAGGGGATGCATCCCATGACTGTCGCTGAATTCCATGCTAAAGAGCTCATCATTATAACGAGACAAAGAGCAGATTTTATGGTTGATATTATAATTTTCATGATATGATCCCTTTACTGTTTTTTCGGGGGAGCAAAGCTCCCCTGGTTGATGTTAAACAAAATCAAGGCGCTTTTTGAGTCGACTGATAGCAAGCCAGCCGCTTGCAACGGCAAGAACGCTGATAACGCTCAGACAAAGCCAAAATGGTAAATAGCCATCTTGGCCAAGCATAATTGCCCGCATGCCTTCCATAATGTACGTGATCGGATTGCACAGCGCAACGTACGAAACTTCTTTACTAATCTGATGAAGTGTCTGCCAAGAATATTGAAAGCCGCCCAAAAACCAAAGTGGAAAGATAAAGCGTATCCACACCTGTTCCATTTGAGCAAGGCTAGGAATAAAGCTTGCTACTAAAAAGGCGAATGTTGCATAAAATGCATTGATCAGGATGAAGAACGGTACAAACTTTATCCATGCAACCTGCATCATATTAAACTGATTGAGCAAAAAGAGTTTGCCAAGTGGTAGCATGAACAGCCCCATAATGGAAAAATTGAGCGTAAGATACAGCATCTTTTTTATAAAGACCAGTTTTGATGGGATTGGAAGCGTGAGATCATAGAAAATAACTTGATCTCCCTCAAAGTCGCTGATCAGGGTAAAGATGCGCGGATACGTTTCAAAAATGCCTACAGTTGCAATACAACCAGCAAGCATAAAAAAACCAAAGTTGGGATCCAATGCAAATTGTGCTTTCATAATGTAGCCCATCACAATGATGGTGCAGCTGAGCCAAATACCAATATTAATGATTTTACTCACCAACGTTTGGCGCAGCTCGATGAGGTCTGCCCACAGCATACTTTTGAAGACCTGTAGATAAAATGACCATGACATGTTCATATAATGTTCTTTCGTTTCGTTTACTATTTTAATCCTGTTTCAATAACTGCAAGAAAACATCTTCCAGATTTTTTTCCTTAAAGTCTTCCATCAATTTTGCCGGCGTATCTATCAGCTTGATGACCCCCTGGTCCAGGATGCAGACGCGATCAGATAGCTGTTCGGCCTCATCAAGGTAATGTGTTGTGAGCAGCACCGTCACCCCTTGCTGTTTGAGCAATTTAATATGTTCCCACAGCTGGCGGCGAATGTGCGGGTCAAGGCCAACGGTTGGTTCATCCAGCAATACAATTTGAGGGTTATGCATTAGGCTACGTGCCAGCATAAAGCGTTGCTTGTAGCCGCCAGAGAGCACCGATGCCTTTTGTGGTAGATAAAATGCCAAATCAAATTGTCGTACCAGATAATCCATGCGCTCGTGAATAGCCTCTTCTGACATGCCGTAATAGCGGCCGGCAAATAGGAGATTGTCCTCAAGCGTCAGCAGTGAATTCAGATTTGGCCGCTGTGGACAAAAGCCAAGTTGAAAGCGATATGCCGTTAGGTTTTTATAAATTGACTCTCCCTGAAACAGGATGTCACCAGATGTTGGCGGGTGCAGCGTAGCAATAATTGACGAGAGCGTTGATTTGCCAGCGCCGTTTACGCCAAGCAGGCTGAAAATCTCACCCTTGTAGATATCAAGTGAGACATCTTTGAGTGCTTCTTTGGTGGCATAACGTTTTTTAATATTACAAATGCGTAGCAATGGTTGCAGCATGTGAGCCCTTTTAAAAAATGAGCGTGCCATGAATGACAAAATAATACGCAAACGCCCAAGCGCGCGCATAATTCATGTCAATAGTGGCTACGATAAAAAATAAATATACGATTGTATTAAGAACAGAAATACCCTCTGCCATCGATATGCTTGACCAGAGATTGGTATATCTTTAAAAGAATGGCCTAAAGATTAATTAGGCGATGATTCTGACGGTTATCATGGCATGGATCCTTTCCGGATGGTTGCCGTTATAGTAAAGTACATTTTTAAACGTTACGACATTTTTGCATTATTGTCAAATAACAAAAATTATTCTCAAATTGAAATCAAACCATTTTTTTGAAGATTTAGCCGGCTGTGTTAGACTATTCCGGTTACTTTGGTTTATTATCATGTTTATGGAACTTGGCCATGTAAGAAGATAAAATTTATGTCCGTGTTGGGAGTGATATGAGTATAGGCATACTCAAAAAGACTATAATGTTCAGTGGCTTTTTAACGTTAGGCGCGCCGCTTCAGCTGGCTGCCATGCACAAGACAAGTGCCCTGAGCGTACCAGATACTTTGTTGGATGGTGTTAGCGATAATAGTAGCGATAGTGATGAGGAGCAAGATCAAAACATTAGCTATCAAAAACATGTGCTAAAGGCCGAAATACATGCACAAAGAGCTATAAAATGTAGCACCCTGTATCAAATCAACGCTCTAAAAGATTCATTGAATGATATCGCGCCTGAAAAGCTTGCTGAGGTCCAAGAAAAGATTGCTGAGATGGAAAGAGTGTTAGCTACGATTGATGCATGTATAGCCAGATTGAAAGCGACTATTAAAAATCTTATCAGCAGCAGAACATAGTACCTAAGGAAAGCAGGGGAAATTGAATGAGCCATCAACCCATAATCCTCAAAAATATTAGTGTATATTTTCCGCACAAAACCTGCTTTGAACATTTTTCCAAGCAGATTAATTATGGTAGCCGCATTGCCATCATAGGTAAGAACGGTAGTGGCAAATCAACGCTGCTTAAAATTATTCAAGGATTGGTCGAGCCATCACAGGGGCAGGTACATATTCCACATAATACTACCTTTGGGTATGTGCCGCAGGTCATTAGCAATCACCATGATTTAAGCGGTGGGCAACGGCTGAACGCAGCGTTAACGGCAGCACTGGCTAAAGATCCCTCGGTCTTATGTTTGGATGAGCCAACCAACCACCTTGATGCCAGCAACCGAAAATCATTGATGCGCATGCTACAAGCATTTCACGGAACGTTGATCGTTGTATCACACGACGTTGAGTTGTTGCGTACGTGCGTTGATGAAATTTGGCATATCGATGATGAGGAAATTGCCTGCTTTACTGGGCAGTATGATGATTATGTGCGCGAGCAACGTACCGCGTTGCAGACAAAAATACAGCAGAGAGAATCACTGGACAAAGCACAAAGGAAGGCTAAATCTGCTGTGCAGGCCGAACAGAAACGTGCCGCTGGAAGCCAGCGTGTCAACGCCTATGAAAATGATAAGGTGCTTAGAGGTGCCATGAAGGAAAAGGGGGCAAGGACTGCGGGTAAGAAGGTTGGCAAGCTTAATGAGACCAAGGAGCATATCGATGCTCAGCGCAAAGAGCTGCGGTTACCGGAAATCATTACACCAAAATTTTCACTGACAGCAGCCCATGGCGGCTCCAAGTTTTTGGTTACTATCACCAATGGTGCATGCGGTTATAAAAATCCTGTGCTAACAAATATACACATCACTATTGGACCCGGAGAGCGTGTTGCCATTCTTGGCGATAATGGCTCCGGCAAATCAACGCTCTTTAAGGCGATTCAAGGTGATGCACTGGTCATTCGTTCGGGAGAATGGCATGTGCCCAAGCAAGAAGAGATTGGGTACCTTGGCCAACACTATGATACACTGCCAGCTGAATCTACCGTGTTTGAGATTATTCAACATCATGTAATCGGCTGGACAGATGCTGATATCAGGCGCCACCTGAATGATTTTCTCTTTCGTAAAAACGAAGAGGTAATGGCAAAGGTTAAGGCCTTGTCGGGCGGCGAAAAGGCGCGGCTCTCGCTTGCGCTGATTGCGGCTAAAACACCAAGGCTGCTCTTGCTGGATGAAATTACCAATAACGTTGATCTGGAGACCCGCGAACATATTATTGAAGTACTTAAAGAGTACCCTGGAGCTATCATTGTCATATCGCATGATCAAGATTTTCTTACGCGTATAAATATCGACAAAAGCTATTCTATTAATGATGAAGAACTGAAGCCTATTATTGATTTCTAGGTGCGTTTTAGGTTTTTCAAGAACTTGATTCTACTATTGATTGTTATTGTGAATTTGATACAGTGTTATTTCACTCTTCAATACTAACATTTTATTTAGATTATGAAATTTACAGGAAATGCGCTCGTGTTATACGCACAACTTACTTTTTTAATTTTTAGTTTTTTCGCCTCAATGCATGCAATGGAACCCGAGCCCAAGGATTGTTTGGGTAGCATCAATTATGTTGACGCATTCAATCAGAAAGATATTCATGAGCGATTTTCTGGACATCTGTATGAGAAAGCCTGTGGTACCAATGTTTTTGGCAAAGATAAAAAGCATGCGCTTATAACGAGTGGGCCAACTCATGCACTTATAACAAGTGGTTCTACTACGAGTGAAATGGCCCATGGTCTTGACTCTGATTATGAAAACGCATGTCTTGAGCAGTTACAATCGGCAAGGCACGATGCTATTACCGCACGTGCACGTGAAAGTTCAGTATTGTTTGTACTGCAGCTTATTGCGACTTATTTCGCCGTTGATCTTCTTGGCGGGGACTCTTTTGGTGGAAGCTTTGGTATTTTTAACACACTATATAGTTCTACCTATTTAGTTCGTGATGTTATTCGCTCAGCATTTAATGTTTATTCTCCGCCAGCACACCCATTAAACGCATTAGAAGAAAGCTTTGCAGTAAATCAATGCTTTATCCCGAAAGATTTATGGGCTATCATAACTGAAAAATTTATGCTTGCACGACAGAATCAATTCCAACAACGTGAAGGTATGAACTTTCTTGAATTTGCATTAGGCCTAACGATCTACAAGCCACATGCAATAGCATCATTAAATGAAGATGCTGCATGGTCAGTTACAAAGGAATTGCACGCACGTGTTGATTTCTTTTTCAAAGATTATGAAACAGGCGACGGTAAAAAGTCTCTGTGGCACCTCAAAATTAATATTCATAAGTTCATTCAATCATTGCTAAGCCATAACGGCGAAGCACCGCGCTATATCGGCCTTTATGGTCCAGGAGGTATTGGTAAGACTCGTTTTGTTAATGATCTTTGCACCTGGATCGAACAATTAATGGCGAACAGCGTTCACTTTGAAAATTTGGTCATCTCATCCGCTGAAGAGCTTGAGGGAAGCGCACAACGTCCAGGAGCCTTTCTTAGAGTTGTACGTAACCAATTGATGGCAAACAAAAGAGGCTCACTTGTCCTTATGGACGAAGCAACATGGCTTAATAAAGAAGATATGATAAGCCCCGCAAAACGCACCTTTAATGGGGACCAGTCGCGCCTATCAACAAGCTATTTTGGAGACGGCGTCGATGGTACCGGCATTACACTTGAACTTCCTCCAATGCTTATGTTTGTTGCATTGAATGAGAAGGTGGCTGATAAGCCCCTCAGAGATAGATTCGATTTCATCGAGTTTCCTTTGCCCAGTAAAGAAGCTTTATCTCTACATGCACAGAAAATTGCTTGGCGAAGTAGCATACTTGCTCGCGTTGGGATTGTACCGCATAAAGATTTGATTGAATTGTGGATCAGTTATCTTAGTCCAGAAGATTGCAATTTTCGTTATATAGCTGCCAATGTAGAGGAATTTTTATTAATGGAAGAGGCTGAGTTTGGTAGTTCATAATGAATGGCCACAAGCGTCTTAAGTTTTACAATTATAATGACGGAGTTTTTCTATGAAAAACATTCAAAAAAAAGAAGTCGTGCATTTGGGTAAGGCTTCTGCTCTTACACTAGGATGGGGAAAGTCATATTCCGAGCGAAGCACTCGATGGGGAAAATAATGAAAGAAATCGTTTATTTGGGTAAGGCTTCTGCCCTTACACTGGGATTGGGAATAATGTATTTCGAGCGATGTACCCATAGGGGAAAATAACGAAATATGTACAAAAGGCTCGCACATTATTATCTAAAACAACATACACAAACAGATAGATTTCGTCTCTTTTTGACATGCTTATTTTTGGTGCTTGCAAAGGGAGCTCTTTTGCTTGCACCATTTTATTTTGCGCAAATTATTGAAAAGTTATCACCAGGCAATCTTGGCACCCCTGCAAGGATCGTTGTACTGCTCATTTTTGCTTATGGCCTAAGCCGTTTGATGGGAGCAATTGCCGAAGAGCTACGACTGTATTGCTTCTTCCCCTTCGTATTTAAAATACAACGCACTATTGTTCAAGACGTGATTAGCCATCTCTATCAATTGCCCTATGCATTTCACGTAGAACAAGCTGCCGGATCGGTATCAAAGACGGTATCT
Source organism: Candidatus Babelota bacterium (assembly GCA_013289515.1). Lineage (GTDB taxonomy): Bacteria > Babelota > Babeliae > Babelales > RVW-14 > JABCZU01. Next base: position 40,881 of record JABCZU010000009.1, read on the forward strand.
CAAGGGGTACGGTCGCTTGACCTCTTTGTCCATATGCTTATGTTCAATACAATTCCCATGGGCCTTGAAATCATCGTAACGCTCCTAGCAATAGTATTCTTTTTACCCTGGTACTGCGTTGCTTGTTTTGTTGTGTTAACTATCTTGCAAATAGCGCTAACAAGCATATGTGGTAATAAAATACATAAGTCATATGAACAGGCCTATGCAGCAGAAAATCAAATATATACGTTCCTGGAAGAGGGCTTAGTAAACATAGAGCAGGTAAAATATGCGCATACAGAAGAGTACGAACTTGAGCAGTTAAAGAAAAAAATAGCAGAGGTACAAACACATTCACTTGCAACGGCTAATCAAACCAGTGTATTGATTACCGCTCAACAAGCAATAATCAGCGTTGGGGCTGTTATCTTTTTTGTGCTCATATACTTGTCTGTAGCGTATGGGAAGATGAATACAACGCAAGCGATTATGTTTATGACCTATTGGTTACAGCTTACGTCGCCAATAGAACAATGTGCATTCTCATACAGTAAGCTACTTACGCTTGCTCATGATATTGACGTTTTTTTTGATTTACTTAAGGTTCCTGCAAAGCCCAAACAAATACAGCCTAATGGGCTTGTATTAACAAGCGGCTCAATCGAATGTTGCAACCTTTCGTATGAATATAAACAATCAAAGTTTACGTTGAGCAATATAACGTTTGCTATCGAAGACAATACGACCCTTGCAATAGTAGGGCCCAATGGGGCTGGAAAGACGACGTTGATACGCCTTTTGCTAGGAATGCTAGAACCAACTCAAGGCATAATTAAAATCGCAGGTCAGGATATTGCACAGGTTGATCGAGCACTTTTATATGCGTCGATTGCGGTAGTACCTCAAGAGGTTCTATTGTTCAATAATACGATAGCCTATAATATCTGCTACGGGAGTTCTACAATCGATCAAGCATGGCTTGGCTATGTTTTACATCAAGCACAGCTTACAGACTTTATTGCTCGATTGCCTGATGGGCTGGACACCATTGTTGGGCAACGAGGTATTAAAATATCCGGAGGCGAGCGTCAGAAGATTGCCATCGCCCGTGCGCTTATGAAAAAACCAAAAATTCTTGTCTGGGATGAAGCAACCGCTTCACTTGATACTCATTCTGACGCTGAACTACAAAAAATATTACTATCGATTCCATGTACCAAAATAATCATTGCACATCGCCTGGCAGCGGTAAAGCATGCTGACAAGGTTATTGTTATGGATGAGGGCAGAATAGAAGAGCGGGGAACGCATACTATACTACTGAACAATGGACAACTTTATAAAAAACTGTGGGATGCGCTATGACCTATTTTACTCTTGCACCAACAATATACGCTACACAGTGCGAAGATGCTATTATCATTCTTGATAGCGCCAAAGACGCCTATATTAGTCTTGTTGGGGGTTCCGCAACGGACTTAAAAAATATTCTTGAAAATCCATTGATTGGAAATGAGATTGATACAAACAGTGCAATTGACGATTTCTTGGAACAGGGGTTTATTGTTAGAACTAACCAAGCAACCAAGACAAGACTTATGCCTGGTCCTTTAGAACCTGGGGGGCTGATTGACTATAAGTGGGATAGTAAAATTGGTTGGAAGCCCTTTGCTTATGCATCAAAGATAACGGTCATGCAAGCGCTTTGGCAGCTCAGAAAAGTACATGTAGCAATCGACAAGACTGGCTTTGCAACGCTTTTAACCATGATAAAAGCAGAACATGATCCGGGGAAAGTCTATCACATGCCAACAGAGCAAGAAATAGCAAAGCTCTCGGCCGCGATCGACGCGGCAAGTATCGTATATCCCAAGAAAACCTTTTGCCTAGCATGGGCAACAACCTTTGTTATCATGGCCTTACGTCGAGGATGGATGTGTAATTTGGTCATTGGGATACAGACTCAGCCGTTTTATGCGCATGCTTGGGCAGAGACCACTGGTCGGGTTATTCATGATGATCCGGTTATTAGTAAAGTATTGGCTAAAATTCTTCAAGAGCCATTTCAAGAGTAAGGGACATCATGGTATTTATTTTGGGCGCATTTGGTAACAATATACATGCAACCTATGCGCAACGGATGGCACATCTTGAAGCGTCATATACTCTTAGTACTGAGCACCTTATGGTAATTGCTGGCAATAAGCAGGACACGCTTGTTTCTGATTATGTCTACCCTGTAGGACAAGAGGAAGGGGTATGTGTTGGAAAAATTTTTGGTCGTGACGATTATAAGCCAGCAAAATTTTCCAGTGGTATAGACCCTCAAACTTTTATGAAGAACTTTTGGGGACGCTATGTTGGGGTTGTGCATGACAAGGCAGAAAATAAAATTGTGCTCATGCGTGATCCGCAAGGCCTTTCAACACTTTTTTATTCTATAACACCTGACGGGATTATATTTTCTACTGACCTATCTATGCTCTACGATATGTGCGACGATAAGCCTGACGTCAATTATGATTATTTTGCCCATTATCTTTTATATCAAAATCATGCCTTGCCTATTACCCCACTAAAAAACATATACGAACTACTGCCTGGAATGTCACTGAGTTTTGATCTTTCCTGCACAACTAAACAGGAACTGTTGTGGGATGTTTCCAGTGCCCATGCAAAAACCATTACCGATCCACGCACGTTTGAAGAAGAATTACGCCATACTCTTATTTCATCGCTTAGTGCATGGACTGCTCAAAGTGATGGTATCTGTTTAGAACTATCAGGAGGATTAGATTCTTCCGCACTTATGATCATGCTACGTGAAATATACCATCAGGATAAAAAAATTATTGGCGTAAATTATATTGATAGTAAAACACCAAGCTCTAATGAAGTTGCCTATGCTCAAGAAGTTGCAGATATGTGCAATGTCCCCCTCTATTTTAGTGATTGGCAGCAGTGTAGTGTACTGGATACGTTGCCAAGCTCTTGGCGGCCTAACAAGCCGAGTTCATATTTATTGTTTCATAAAATGAACGAACAATTAAATGAACGTGCGCAGCAACATGAGTGCTCAGAGATTATGAATGGTCAGGGAGGGGATCATATTTTTCTTGCACCAGCACCTGAGAGTTCGCTTGCTGATTATTGGCTAGCGCACGGCTTTCGTGGTATCAAGAAGCCCCTTTCTGAGTTAGCAAGCATTAATCGTACCTCGTGGTCACTGCTCACCAAAAATGCACTTGTATCAATCAAGAATTATTATAGAGGTTCAATGATTGGTACAGCGGTAGAGGCACCGTATCTTGAAGACGGCTATTATCAACAACTTACACCCATTCCATTGTATCTTGACGAGCAATATGCAACATTCTATCCAGCAAAAGCAGAGCAATTGCGATCATTCCATCATGCTGTTACAGAAGCGGATACTCATCAACGGTTTAATAATCGTTTAGTTACACACCCATTACTCTTTCAGCCAGTGGTCGAACTTGGTCTTGCCATTCCAACCTACCAATCATTTGCAGGGGACTTTGATCGCATTTTTCTTAGAAATGTAGCGAGTCGAATTAAAAATCCAGCAGCACTGTGGCGTATGACAAAGGGACAAACAACAGGGACCATCATTAAAGCGTTTTCACGGGACAATAAGAAGATTGAAGACTTTTTGATGCAGGGATCTATTGTGCGCTCTGGCATGATAAATACTGATTGGCTTCTTAATGCTTTAGCACAGATTAAACATGGGCAACATGAGCCTATGTGGCCCGTTATGCATCTTACCTCAGCACAACGCTGGCTCAATCAATGGCGGCTATCGTAATGGGTCCTGGGGCTTTTACCATCAAACTAAATCGGTCGCCATTTCTGATAAATTCCGTAACTACCTTAAAGCCTGCCTTCGCATAGACATGCTTAGCACGCGGGTTATTTTCATTAGGATCAATAAAGAACGTATCAACAGACTTATCGATCTTATCTTTTATGAATAGGGTAAACTCTTCTAACGTAGGAGCTGCAAGGCCCTTGCCAAGATAATTCTCATTGCCGATCATAAAATCGAGAGACAACGTCTTTCCAGTCTTAGATAGATGTGTTTTCCATACATCTGGCACGTTTGACGTTGATAGTATTTCTGAGGTCATGACTAAGCAAAAAGAATTGCCTTCTATCGAGCCTACCCAATAATCAAATAACCCTTCACAAATTTCTTTACGACTATTTACGAAGTTAATAATGTCATCACGATGCTTTTGACTATTGTCCCAAAATTCTTGGACATGTGGCTTTTCAAGCCAGTCGAAAATACACTTTTCATGTGCAATCGTTACTTTTTCAAAATGTATCTTGTCCATAGTGTGCACCTTATGCATTGATCCAACCATAACCCCAATTAGGAGTAAACTTTTCACTGTATTTTGTATCATTCCTAGTAATCCTTGCCAATACAAAATGTTAAATATTTATCAAAAAACTTAATTAAGTAGGCGTTAATTATATCGTTAAGTTTGCATGCCTTTTTATACGACGCATTACCATTGAATAGTGCCCAAAATCGGTTATAAAGAAGACTACACTCAATTAACGGTTCATCAGTAAACGAATTATGTTCTGCGTCGTTGATAACAATGTTATAGGCATCTGATCCTATGTTTTCGCATAAGTCCGGGACAGAAAAAATATATCGCCCATACATATTTTGGGCTGATTGTTCTTTGCTCAAGCCGTGCTTATGGGCCTCTTCTTCAGAGTGCTTCCAAAAACTTGTTAACATTTTTCCTGAACGTATTGCCATGTAAGGTTTATTGAAAGCAACCGTTGCATTGTCTCCAAGGAGGGCTCCATCCAAATTAATGCATGCCTTACAACGATTATCCAATCGACACACTTGAGTTGCAACAGCACCTCCAAAAGAATGTCCATAAATACCTATGTTTTTGAGATCTAGGCTCTTCTTGAACATACCATTTTCTTGTTGATTCATGATTTCAAGTTGATCCATTACAAAACAAACATCCTTGATGTGAATTATCAATTCGCGGTCACAATCCTCTTTGGTTTGAAGATCCTGATTGTTTATAATACCGGTAACAATGCGCTTATCAGGAAAGGTGGTGATGGCTGTTGCATAGGTATGGCCAATGCTTACTACAATGTACCCATGACTTGCAAGTTCCTCTGCCTGTGCGGTGTGATTGGTACGCAATCCAGAAATCCCGTGAGAAACAATTATCACGGGATAGCATGCATGTGCACTTGATAACGCTGCCTTATGTTTGGCATATGTACGAATGAAGTGAGCCCCATACCCAGAAAAGCCGTGCTGTTGACGCGCTAAGGTAACAGCATCAGAATCATAGGACGTAACTGGAGATTGTGATTTGTGGTCTTGTGATGGATACCAAATTTGAATCATAAGCTCACGATAAGGATGGTTGATATCGTGCACATGGGTTTCTTGGCGATTTTTATCAATTAAGTGGTATGCTCTGGTTCCAATGGAATGAGGTCCTTTTGGTGATGGAAAATTAAAAGAACATGCATGATTGCTATAAGGTATCAACATAAAAATTATGAGCTTGGCAGTTTGATTCATAAAATCTCCGTGATAAGAATAATAAAAAGTCCTACAGATCGCTAGTAATCCTTGCTGGTACAAAATGTTAAATTTGGTGGGGTTACTTTGTCCTGGGTGTTTCCGTACTGATTTTGCATTTTTTGGATAACCGGCTCCTTTAGTTCTGCAAAGATCATCATTGCTATAGGGTCCCTAAATCTTAACCTAATTCTAAAATTCCCTACATTTTTAATTTCTAACACAATGACATGTGGCGCCTCGAAGGCTCCATCGATTATAGCGGCTGTTATATGCGTTGTAAGTCCTAGCCGAGCAATGGTGCTTCTTCCATCCAGGATGGGAAGGATTGTTGGATGAACGTGCAATGCTTCAAAAGTTGCCCCTAAAATAAATTCACCGGGGCCCAAATAGAATTCTTCCTGGGTAAGATCAACCTCTTTATATCGAAGTTCTTGAGGGGCGTTAAATTCAACCGTTTGATGCGGCTCTGGAATAAGAATCTCCCTTGCAAGATGAAGACGCAGCCCAACCGGCCTTATATTTTTCTTATCAAACTCAGGCATTATTTTAATCTTACCTTCGTCTATATATCGCTCTATTGATTGATGCGATAAAAACATAGTTGCTCCTCAATGTATAAGCGCTTGCAGGATATCAAGCAGCCCAGATTTTTTCAAATCAAGTGGCGCAAAAAATGCTGTGTTCACACCCTCCACCACCGACATGCCTTGTCTTAAACATTGTAGCCCTTCCGTTGTAAGTGTTGGATGCTTACTTCTTTCATCAACCGAGCGTGTGCTTTCAATTAGGCCCTTTTTTTGTAAGCACCGTAATATTTGCGATGTGGTGTTAGGATCAAGCCCCGCATGGCGACCTATTTCTGCCTGGCTTATGGAATCACCGGTTCTTGTTAACCACGCAGTATTTGCAAGAATAACAAATTGTGGATGAGTTAGGTCGCACGGCTTTAACGATTCCTCCACCGCTCTTCTCCAAGCGGTACTCACGCGCCATAAAAGAAATCCCGGGCTTTCTTCTGGCGTGCGATGCAGGCTGAGTTTATCAAAATCAATTTTTGTGCCCTTTGGCTTGCTCTTAAGTGTGCTCATAAAATAGTCACTCCCATGCTATTGGCTATAATTTGAAAATCACTCAGAGGAACAGGGAAGCAACCACGCCTAAATGGGAATCCCCAGCGTTGCTTGTTCTGTATAAATGAGAGTTTATCAATGAGCGGTTCAATAGCAACCTCTTTAGCATTCTCCGGGGAGACAAAGGTAACGTCGATGCGCCATGGCACAAAATCCTTACTCATTTGGAATTCGTAAGCGTTCCCTGTATCGATTTTGCCAATTGCCGTAAATCGGCGACACGGTGCTTTCTCTCCAAACTGCTCAACGGGTGAGTAGTACACAATCCAATCGCCAGCAGTCATCAGCTTTAAAGGTCCTCGTTTGCCATGACATACTTGAGCAAAGCCACCAGTGACACCATGCATAACATGTTCACGACTTGCAACCGCAATCCAATAACGTGCCATTAGCGTCTCTCCTTGTTTCTTAATATTGTTGGGTTTAACGCACTCTATTATAGTACGTTATATTATAATACGTATACGTATTATATGCAAATGCTATTTTCAATAAAAACTTCATTAATTCTGTATTTCTGGCATACTAGTCAGAGCATTGATTAAAGACGAGTAAGACATGAATCAGAAAGAACACTATGAGCGCAAAAAATGAACTATCACGCATCACTATAGATCTGCCAAAAGAGGACCACAAAAAACTTAAGGCCTTGGCAGCCATTACTGATAAAAGCATGCGGGACGTTGTTGTTGAGCTTATTAACGACTATATCAACAACGTAAGCGCTGCTGACAAGCGGGTATTAAAGGCCATGCAAAACATAGGGCAGGATAAAGAGGATTAACTACAATTTTGAGTTGAGAACCGATTACCCATTGAAAAACATTACTGTTACCATTAACCCCCTAGGCATGAGCAAATACCATGAAAGCAATTTTAATCGCGCGTGTTAGTACAGAAGAACAAAAGGAGATGGGGCACTCGTTGCCGGCGCAAATGGCTCGGCTTGAACGGTACTGCCAGAATAAAGGCTTTGAGATTATAAAAGTCTGTAGCTTTGATGAGAGTGCCTATACAGACCAGCGCAATGAGTTTGATATCATCATGGATTTTATTCTTGCGCAGAAAGAAAAGATTGCTGTTTGTTGCGATAAGGTTGATCGACTGAGTCGCAATATGTTTGATACGCGTGTAGCAAAGCTGTATGACAAGGCCCTAAATGATGAGATAGAGCTGCATTTTATATCTGATGGGCAGATCATCACTAGCCGTATTTCAGCGACGGAGAAGTTTCAATTCAGCATGAGCCTTGGCCTTGCCAATTATTTTTCTAATGCTATAAGCGATAACGTGAAGCGGGCGATTGAACAAAAGCTGCGCAAAGGCGAATGGACGGGAAAAGCCCCTTATGGCTATAAAAACGTTACGCTTGATAATGGTAGAAAAGATGTCATCGTTGATGAAGTGGCATCGCAGGTTGTTCGCAAAGCCTTTGAGCTTTATGCTACCGGTGCCTTCTCCATGGGACTTTTATGCAACAAGATAAAGACTGACTATGGTGTTGTGTGGAGTGTGAGCCAAATAGATCAGATATTTAACAATCCTTTCTATTACGGCCAAATGCTGATCAAGGGTACGATGTATCCTCATCGCTATCCGCCCCTTGTTACCAAGGCATTATTTGATCAGGTGCAGCAGACGAAATCTGGCTTTAACAAAAAACCTTTTAAGTACGCTGGTAAACCATACATCTATCGAGGACTGATGCGCTGCGACGAATGTGGATTGGCTATAACGCCGGAAAATCATAAAGGCATCGTCTACTACCACTGCACGCAATACAATGGCAAGCATGGTGCAAAGTGGTTGCGTGAGGATGCGATCACTCAGCAGCTTGGTAAGGTTTTTAAACGGCTACAGATGCCGCAAGAAATTTTAGAGGGCATCGTGAATACACTGAGCGAAGTGCATCACAATAAGATTGATTTTCAATCCAAGCAATTTGATGATTTAACTAAGAAACAAAAAGAGATCACTAAGATTTTGGAAAACCTGTATCTGGATAAGCTCAAGGGCCGCATCACCGACGATGAATTTGATAACTATCGAAAGACCTTTTGTGAACAGCGAGATGATATCAATGCGCGTCTTATGGGCCTACAGGAAGCAGAGAATAACTATTACATCACCGCAAAATACTTATTGGAACTGGCTAGTAGCGCGTATGATGTTTTTGTTGGTTCTGAAGTTGAGGAAAAACGCTTATTAATAAAACTGGTACTATCGAACCTTCGTGTGAAGGGCGAAAAGATCGTCTACGACGCTCAAATGCCCTTTAGTGTGATCCTGAATTGTTCAGAAGATCAAGTATGGCTGGGGCGGAAGGATTCGAACCTCCGAATGGCGGGACCAAAACCCGCTGCCTTACCACTTGGCCACGCCCCATCGATTTCAAAATTGTAAAAGGAGTATATACTAAAATTTAATCTTCGCCAACTACTTTTTTATATTCTTCAATGACGCGATTTTCAATAAGTGTTCGTGTCTCAGCATTTAGTGGGTGCACGATGTCCTTAAAGGATCCGTCCTTTTTGCGGCGAGACGGCATGGATACAAAATATCCCTCATCGCTCTGAATAATTTTCATGTCCCGGACGATAAAGCAACCATCAAACACCATAGTTGCGTATCCTTTTAGCCTGCCTTCGCTTGCTGGAAAAACTTTAACTTCCGTAATTTCCATTAATGTATCCCCGGTTATTGACCGTTGCTGCGAGCGACCTATGTCGTAAACACGCATCTGATTAGTGAAACTTTCAAACTATGACGATTATGGGTTAAATCTAAAGGTGGTAGTCGCATTTGTCAACTTTTTTTTTTACTGCAGCGCGTAATTTTGCTGAACGTGATGAAGGATTAGATCGTATTTCTTCCTCGCTTGGCAGCGCAGGTTTGCGCGTCAACGTCTCTAATTGATCGCTATGATCCTTAAAAAATGACTTAACAATCCTGTCTTCAAGCGAGTGAAAGCTGATGCACACAATGCTGCCGCCAGGGCTTAAGGCACGCATCCCGGCCATGAGGAATGAATGGATGTTGGCCAGCTCTTGATTGACCTCGATACGCAACGCCTGAAAGACTTGCGTTGCCGGGCTAATACCGCGGCTAGCCCTAAAGGCCGCAGCGTTAACAACCGATTCGATAATAGCAACCAGGTCACCGGTCGTTCTAATCTCTTTTTCCTTACGTGCCGCTACAATTGCCTGAGCTATTGTGCGTGAAGCCGTCTCTTGACCGTAATCTTGAAAAATACGTATCAGCTGACTTTCAGTGTATTGATTAACAATATTGGCAGCGGTTGCTGGTTGGTGAGCCGGTGACATGCGCATATCAAGGTAGGTATTTTTCTGAAACGAAAAGCCTTCTTTGTGGTGAATCTGAAACTGCGATGTACCAAAGTCGGCTAATATGCCATCGAGGTGGTCAATGTTATCTTTTTTTAAAACCTTGTACAGCAAAGCGAAGTTGCCCCAAACAATTTTAAGCCGGTCGCCATACTGCTCTTGCAAAGCTGGCGCATTATGCTCAATGGCTTTCATATCCCAATCCAGGCCAATAACCTTACAGTTGGGCTCAGCGTTCAAGATAGCCTTGGTATGGCCGCCGCCACCAAAAGTTGCGTCCAAATACGTTTTGCCTGGTTGTGGATTTAAAAAATGAATAACTTCATTGACCATCACGGAGACGTGATGAAATACTGGCGTTGGTTCTAAATCTTTAGGGTTCATTATGGAGGGTTACCTATCGCGCTTTATATCGGTGAAATCTATACGTCGTGCCGGTTTAACAACATAGTCTATGAAACTCTGCATCGTACCATATTTTTCGATTTCTAGCACAATTTTTTTATTTTTTAGGTCTCCAAGGTGCCCAATGGCAAGCTTTTGTTCAGGCAGAAGGAGTTCGTAGGTGACGTCTTTGGCCAGGTTGACCTGATGTTCATCAAAGACGCCTAAAAAGCCATAAATATTAGCGCTATCGCGCTTAGTCATGAGCGGCCCAATGTCGACCATGCCGGTTTGGCCCGGTTCTAGTCTGATGACTGGCGTCTTTTCAAAGTGCCAGGTTGTCATATCATCCTTCTTTTCATCAGCGGCAACCCAGCTTCCCTTGGCTCGTTTATCATAGACAAAGCAGCTGACCAGAACCGGTTTGCCGGTTTTGTTTTCTACCGCAAAGGTAAGGTCAGGAACTTTGTTAACCTCACTACCATTCTTATCAACAAAGTCATACTCATAAAAATTGCCCTTAAAGCCGTACTGTTCAACTTGGATAGTTACCTTCTTACCCTGAAGCTTAATCAGCTGGTCAAGGTCAAGCTTATGCTTATCTGCAAGGAGCTCTAACGTTGCCTCTTCGGCTGCCTGCTTGGAGTCCATAACGGCCAGATAGCCAAAGACATCGTCACGGTCCTGGGAGTCGGGCACATTGCCAATAGCCACGGTGACTGTTTTGCCAGGCTGCAGCGTATAAATTGGTGATTTGCTCCAGTGCCAGTGGCTAAGGGGCACGCGGCGTAGGTAGGCAAAGCTGGTTATATAGAGTGTCTTGCCGGTCTGATTTTCAACATCAAAGTCCAACTCTTTACCCTTTTTGACCGTTTCTTCCTGATCGGGGCTGGCTTCCTGTGGTTTCTCGGCCGTTGGTACTTGGTCGTTGGTGCCAAAGAGTGCCTGCCTGGTTGATGCAAGGGGGGGTTGCTCTGATTGGGGGGGCTTAGGCGGTTGCTTGCCATGCCTGGATGCCGCCGCCTGCTCAGCCGCCTGCCCTGCCGTAGTGCCACGAAGGCTGGTAATATCATGAAGGCTAGCCTGTTCATTGAATAGCGGCATGGTTGGTATAGATGATGATTGCTCAGGCTGTGCAGATGATCGTAGCGATTGACTGTCGCATACAGCTAGTAACGGCGTTATTAGCATTATAGAAATAAGATAACGATTGTTCATAGCGCTCTCCTTTAGTTATTATTAACTAATAGTATCAAGATCGCAGGGGGAATCTAAAGTCTTTGGCGATATTGCCTCAATAGTTGCTATAGCAACAAATTTGTGTGTTGTTGTGTGTTGCAGAAAATCAACAATAACGTATGCGTATTATTATGCATTGCTGTATCATTATCCCTTGCATTTGTATTTTTTTTTGATATCTTTAGCGAGCCTTGATGATAGGGTTATTACTAAGGTAGTGTGTGTATCAATTACGTAACAGTGTAAGGAGTTTTTTATGATGTATAATAATGGTGCCAGAAAAATAATGATCGCTTCATTGTGCGCAATAAGTGTCGGAGGTGTAGCGCAAGCGGCGCAGGCTCAGGCTGCAGCAGAATCATTCTCTGCTATGGCCCGTGCGAGATACGAACAGGAGCTACGTGTTGCTCAACCGCTTGATCAGATTGTTGATGCCTTTGCACAAGCACCGTTTAATGCTCAAAATGGACAGGGCGGACAAGAACAATCAGGACTTTCTTATTGGTTTAATAAAGCTAAAGCGTTGACTATGTGGGGATCTAACGTCGCTCAACTTAATCCAAAAATTACGGCTCTAACACAAGAATTACTCTATGTGCAGACTCAGCTACAAAATGTCATCATGGAACAACAGGGCCAAGGCCTGGATGAGGCTAGAGCCATGCAATTAAGGGGTCATCATAATAGTATCAGAGGCAGAATAGATCAGCTTCTAAAGCAGGTTATCCAATTGCTAAAAGAAGAGAAAAAGAATTCAAGCTTCTTTGTTAAGGCATTGGGTGGTGTTAATGTGCTATTTACTTTAGCGCAAAACTCAGCTCATTATGTATTACCAGAAACGATGCAAGCAACAATACATGAGTATGCAATGAAGCTTGCCTTTATGACTGCTTCGGTTAGAGCACGAGAACTGGGTTCACTTAAGGATCTTTCTGAGATGGTAGTTCAACAGTGCAATAATTTAGTTGCCTTAGTTCGTATAAATGAGAATAACCTTCCTCCGTACATGGCGCGTGATATACGGTTAGCTGTGACCGATCTTAAGGGCTTAATAGCAATGCACCAGGCATTATTTGATGCAGCACAAGATAATGCAACCAAAGCTTCTATGAGGATTCTGCTT
>JABCZU010000010.1 GCA_013289515.1 Candidatus Babelota bacterium
TCCAGGATCGTGTACAGCAACATATGTTTTAAATGGGCGCGATTTTAGTGGTGGTCCAGGCAAACAAGGTATTTCAGCACAGTCCATTTTTACCGAATTAGAGCTAAAGAATTACTTCCAATCTTACAGCAAAGAATTAGCAGAATTGGAAGCGCTTTACACACAAGCTAATCCAGATAAGATTGGCAACCTACTTGCAGTAGTTGTCACAAAAAGTGAATTGCACCGTATCAAAAGTAATAATTTACGGGGCAACAATCTTCAAAAAAGCTGGCTTCCCTGGAGAGAGACAATAATCTCAACAAAGGTTGAGGATGCTATAAAATCCAAAAAAATTCAGGATTATTATGAGTTCGTATTACCACTCACACAAGATTACGCTCTTGATCCGCACAAGGGCCCACGCATCTACTCCTTCAATGCTGCAGACCCAGAAAAATATAAAGCGTATGAAGAATCACGTGATGAGCTCTTTGCAAAAATAGCCAAGCAGGTGCAGGCGGATAAGGCTGCGGCTGTTTGAAAACGGTAGCAACATTCTTCTGTGTGGAATGTCATTCTATAAAAAGCAGGCTTTTGTCATCATGTCGCGCACATAATGTTCAAGCTGATCAATCGCCACACGCTCTTGCTGCATCGTATCACGATTACGCGCCGTCACTTTATTGTCTTCAAGGCTGTCAAAGTCAAAGGTAAAGCAGACCGGTGTACCAATCTCATCCTGGCGACGATAGCGCTTACCAATAGATCCAGAGTCATCATACTGCACACTAAAGCCAGCTTTCTTCAGATTGACAAATAGCGCATGGGCCTGATCGTGCAATTTATTGCTCAGTGGCATAACCGCAGCAGCATATGGTGCCACCTTAGGGTGAAAGCGCAATACAGTCCGCACTTCGCCATCAACCGCCTCTTCATCGTAGGCATCAAACAACAGCGTCAGAAACAGGCGCTCAACGCCGACCGATGATTCAACCACGTGCGGCATGTAGGAGGTCTTGGTCTCTTCATCAAAAACGGCCAGATCCTTGCCAGAAAATTTTGAGTGCTGAGTCAGGTCAAAGTCGGCACGATTGGCAATACCCTCAAGCTCTTTCCAGCCGAAGGGAAATTCATATTCAACATCGTTGCACGCCTTAGAATAGTGGGCCAGCTCGTCAGCTGCATGGGGGCGTAAGCGGACACGATCCTGCTTAAGGCCAAGATCATGGAAAAATGCCAAGCGACGCTGACACCAAAGATCAAAAAAGCTGTCCGCATCCTGGCCCTTGCAAAAGAACTCCATTTCCATCTGCTCAAATTCGCGCATGCGAAAAAGGAACTGTTTAGGCGTGATCTCATTACGGAATGCTTTACCAATCTGAGCAATACCAAACGGAATTTTAACACGATTGGTGGACATGACATTTTTAAAGTTTACAAAGATTGACTGTGCCGTCTCTGGCCGCAAGTAGGCAATGTTAGTTGAGTCAGCCAAGGCGCCAAGACTGGTTTGGAACATCAGTTGAAACTGACGAACATCAGTCCATTGCTTATTGCCACAATGTGGGCAGTTTTTTTCAAGATCAACATCATCGGCACGATAACGCTTTTTGCATACCAAGCAGTCAACCATCGGGTCACTAAAATTTTCTACGTGACCGGACGCCTTCCATACCTCACTGGCACCAAGGATGGCACCATCAAGCAACAGGACCTCTTGGGCAAAACTGGTCATCTGGGCTAACCAAAGGCGTTTAATAGTATTTTTTAGGACTGTGCCCAGCGGGCCAAAATCATATACGCCGTTAAGGCCAGAATAAATCTCGGCGGATGGGTATACAAAGCCTCTGCGCTTGCAAAGCGCTACAATTTTATCAAGTGTGGCCACGGATGATGACATAATGGTCCTTTAAACTTCAATTAACTATGTTTGATTTTACTCGCAAGCGCAATCATGATACCATAAAGCGTGTCGTACATAAACCCATCTCTTTATTCGAAACAAAAATTGTATGAATTCATTTCAAATTAGACAAAAATATTTAGATTTTTTCGCACGTAATGGTCACACTATCGTCCCCAGCTCGTCATTGATCCCGGCCCAGGATCCAACCCTGTTGTTCACCAATGCCGGCATGAACCAATTCAAGGACCTTTTCCTGGGCAAAGAGAAACGCTCCTACACGCGCGCAGCCTCGTCGCAAAAGTGCGTACGGGCTGGCGGTAAGCATAATGACCTGGATGCGGTCGGCTTTACCGAGCGGCACCTTACCTTTTTTGAGATGTTGGGCAACTTTTCATTTGGCGACTACTTTAAAAAAGAGGCCATCAGCTATGCCTGGGAATTTTTAACCAAGGATATGCAATTGCCGGCATCAGACCTGTATATCTCTGTTTTTAGAGAAGACGATGAGGCGTACAATTTATGGCATGAGATGATTGGGGTGCCCACCAACCGCATCATCCGCCTGGGTGAAAAAGATAATTTCTGGCAGATGGGCGACACCGGCCCCTGCGGACCGTGTACCGAAATCTACGTGGACCGCGGCGCTGACAAAGGCTGTCAATCAGCAACCTGCGCCCCTGGCTGTGACTGTTCACGCTTTACTGAAATTTGGAATTTAGTTTTCATGCAGTTTGACCGCCAGACCGACGGCCAACTTAAACCACTGGCTGCAACTGGCGTTGACACCGGCATGGGCCTTGAACGTCTGTGCATGATAGTACAAGGCAAACATGACGTGTATCAAACCGACCTTTTCCAGGCGTTGATAGCGGCCATTGAACAATTAACCGGCGTATCGTACCAGGCATCAGCCGGCTCTACCAAGGCAGCGTTCCATGTTTTGGGTGATCACATACGCTCAAGCTCGCTGCTCATCGCCGATGGCTGTAGCCCATCAAATGACGGCCGCGGGTATGTCCTGCGCAAAATTATTCGCAGAGCAGCACTTTTTACCCAAAAATTATCAAGTGACCTGAATGTTTTTGTAAAGCTGGCCGAGGTGTTTATCTCTCAACTTGGTACCGTCTACCCTGAGCTACTCACCAGCAAAACGCTTATTATTAATCTGCTTTCCCAAGAGTTAACCCGCTTTGCCCACAATCTGGAGCACGGCCAGGTTATTTTGGAAAAATATATCAGTGAGAATAAGCAGAATAATAAAACAGAGATGTCTGGTGAACAGATCTTCAAGCTGTACGACACGTACGGTTTCCCTCCAGAGCTGACACGCGTTATGGCGCATGAACAAGGCCTGACGCTGGATATGGACTGCTTTGAAACCGAGATGAAAAAACAACAAGAGCAATCGGGCAAAAAGGTTAAGCGCGCTGAAAATGAGTTTATCATCACCGAGCACATCAGTACTAAGTTTGTTGGCTATGAAACAACTGAGGTAGAAAGCAAGATACTCTTTGCTCACTATGCTGGCGACCATGCCTGGATTATTACTGAAGAGTCGCCCTTCTATGTTGAATCAGGGGGACAGGTAAATGATACCGGCACCGTATCGATCAACCACGTTCAGTACAAAGTTATAGACCTTCAGAAAGCTGGCGATACGCACAATCCCGCCATTGTGGTTAAATTGGCCCTACCGGCTGGTGCTGTTATTGATTCCTTTGTTCCAGGCGATAGCGCTCTGTGTAGCGTTAACCCTGCAATACGTGCGAACACAGTAAAAAATCATACCGCTACCCACATGCTGCAAGCGGCGCTTATGCAGGTACTGGGCCCTCAAATCAAACAGGCCGGCTCATTGGTATGTGATAGTTACATGCGCTTTGATTTTAACCACCATGAGGCGTTATCAAAGCAGCAGATTGAGACTATTGAAGCTATCGTTAATCAAAAAATCATGGAAGATATTCCCACTGCTATTTTTAATACCACCCTGGCTGATGCAAAAACCAAAGGGGTCATCTCCTTTTTTGGTGAAAAATATAATCCGGAAAAGGTACGCGTTGTCCAAATCCCAGGCTTCTCGGCCGAACTGTGCGGCGGTACACACGCACGCAGTACCGGTATTATTGGTTGCTTTAAAATCACCAGCGACACCGCGCTATCTGCCGGCACACGCCGCCTGGTCGCGGTCACGGGACCAGAAGCGCTCAAGCTGTTTCAAACCTCGTATAGCATTGTAAAAAAATTGAGCGAAGATTTTAAAGCTAAACCTGAAGAAGTCGGCAGCGCCGTGCAAAAGCTACAGCAACATTATGCCGAGCACACCAGCACGATCAAACAGCTTAAAAAGCAATTGTGCAAAGCGCAGCTACCTGGGTGGCTCAATGATATGCGCATGATTAAAGAGGTCCCAACACTCTTTTTAAATCTTGATGACACCAGCGCTGATGAATTGCGCGCAATCACCCAAGAGCTAGAAAAGGCTAAGCCCGGCTTTTATGTGATTGTCGGCAAGGATACTGCCGCCGATCGTTATTCGTTTATCGCGCACGTTGCTAAACAATACGAAGGTAAGATTGACCTTAAGGCGCTGTCGCAGTTTCTTAAAGACAGGTGTGACTGGCGTTGTGGCGGAAGTGCTTCCACCATCCAAGGCGGTGGCACCAGCTTGCCGGCTGGCTTTGCGGCTAGCCTGGAGAAATGGCTGCAGTAAGAGGAGTGGCACAGACTATTGCTTGTAGAGAACTCAATTGTGTACTCTGAATTGAGTAATTCAGAGTCATTACAAAAGGGGAAAGAGTCCATGAAATTCTTAACAAGAACGCTTGCTCTAAGCACATTTCTACTTACCAGCACGTCCATGCATGCTGCAACGCGAGCATTAGCGCAACAAGCCAATCCGGCAAGCGCCGATATTAGTGCGCACCAAGAATCTGTCCAAGCTATCGTTATAGACGCCGGCGCCACGAATACACGCATTGGCTACTGGAACGGAACAGAGGTAAGCAATATAAAAATAATAAAAACACCTCATTATAGAATGCCTGCATTACAAGGTCTTTCTATAAAGGAAGTGCAACAAATTTGGATTGAAACGCTTACTCAGCTTGTCTATGATTATCACATTCAATATCCTTTTGTGCAATGTGTCTCCATAGGTTTTCCTGGGCCGGTTGATGCCAATGGCACGATTGTATGCGCACTTGGGCTATGGACAGCTCAAGCACCACAAATTCCTAAGACAGTCCTTGAAAAACATTTTGATCTACCGGTCGTGATCGCTGATGATGTGAGGGTTGCCGTCCTGCGCTATGCACACGATCAACGCTATCAACACTGCAACCGCGTTGCCCTATTTACTGTCAGCAGTGGCATTGCCATAAAATGTTATGACCGCTATTCACAACGCGTAATGGTTGATGGCAAGGGAAGGGGTGGGGCGATTGGCTGCATGCAGGTTGATGATTCAAATAATCGACTCACTGGCTGGGCTATTTCCGGCGATTTATCAAGTTATGCCTCAGGAATCGGGATTATCAATTTGGCCCGTAGGCTTGCACGCGAGAATGCCCAAGGGCTGTATAAGGCCAGTATACTCAACGACGTGCTTACAAGTACCGAGGGTGAACAATTTAACGTGTTATTGATCGATGCATACAAAAAGGACGATCCTTTTGCGCATAAAGTCATTACCACCAGTATTGACTATGTAGCCAAAGCGCTCAGTCATTTTATTCTCTTAACAACGCCTGACATTATAGTGCTTACCGGCGGCTTTGCCCAGGCGGTTGGCGACAGTTATCGCACGATGCTTGTAAGCGCACTACAAAAGCGCAAGGTTTTTGGGTTCTCTGATGCTGAACTTGAGGCCATGATTCAATGGGATATGCATGATGATCTTAATGGGCTTATCGGTGCTGGCATGCAAGCGCGAGACTTTGCCTGAATCGTTTTTCACGGATAGGTATTGCTCCAAAGTTGTACGCCACCATTTTTAGGTGAGTAACAAACCCTCCAACTTCAGGCAAGAGTGGCGGGTTGCAGAATTATGGATTTATGGAGCAACTCCTTTTTCTAGGTATGAATCAAGTGTAATAATCTCGCCATCAACCTTTAATTCATCCATACCCTCACGCAAGGCCCGCTCTTCACGTTGAACGGTTTTTGCATCGTC
This sequence comes from Candidatus Babelota bacterium, assembly GCA_013289515.1. Lineage (GTDB taxonomy): Bacteria > Babelota > Babeliae > Babelales > RVW-14 > JABCZU01. The sequence goes on from JABCZU010000010.1 coordinate 6,063, forward strand.
CATATTCCAAGCAACCTGCAACAATCGCTTATGTCCCTGTTGTGTTTGTACCAAGAAATCAACTTCATTTCCCTCTCTAGTCACATAATAGTTCACCTGGTAGCCAAGGCGTCTCAAGTCTAAATACACAATGTTTTCAAAGAGCCTACCAACATCATTTTCATAATCAAAGGTCAATGAACGTACAAGACCAGGATCAATAGCATACAATTTCTTAGAAGCTGTTTGGCTTTTTCTCATGGATTGGGCGTACAGTGAAACAGAAAATATCAAATATGCATCTTCAAGATGAGCAGCATATTCATACAATGCCTCTTTCCCTATTGCATATCCCTGGCTTTTCAATTCGTTGTAAAATTTATTGATAGAAAATGGCCGACCAACATTATGGATCATAGCCATAATCATTCGCTTAATTACCGTTGGATTTTTTATATTGTGACGTTCTATAACATCGCGGTAAATAACAATATCAACGTATTCTTGCAGAACCTTGCGACGAACATCAGGATTGAATAGCACCGTCTCAGGAAATCCTCCGTTAGACATATACGTGTTAAACGCATGCGCCAAGATATCATGGGTGGTTTTATCAAATAAGGAGCGATCAACCTCACTTTTTCCAGCCCGCATATATTCACCAAAACTGTAAGGCCATATTTCTGTTGCCAGACTCCTTCCTCTCAGCCCTGTTGCAATCTCTTTACTCAGTAGTTTTGCAGAAGATCCGGTCAAAAAAATTTCTATGTCTTTGCTGTCAATGAAACGCCTCATAACAAGAGCCCAGTCATCAACGTTTTGAATTTCATCAAAAAATAGATAACACTTCCCTTGGTGATTTTCTGGGTGCAATGCATAAAAGGCGTCGACAAGTTCCACCAGTTTTTGCTGATTGAGTGGTATAAGACGATCATCTTCAAAGTTAATATACAGTATTGAAGTTTTCAAAATCCCCTGTTTAAGTAACGCTAAAATGTGCTGATAGACCATGTAGGTTTTACCGGTACGCCGCATACCTATGGCAACCTTGATCTTTCCAGGCGCATCATAGAACGCTGCATCTCTGACAACCAAATTCTTGAGTTTATCTATCTTGGCATAAAATTCACCGAGAAGAATTTTGATTAATGTTGGTCCTGTCATGAAAATTCCTCGAAAAATGGATTTTTGGCGACAACCTTTCCCTCTTGTAAGTATAGTATTGCTACAATCTTTACTTTTCACAAGGAAAGATTAATTTTAACGAGCGGGGTGACGATGACCATCAACTAATGCTTCGTATTCCAAGGTCGCTCCAGAAAGTTGATCTTATAAGCATTGATATCCACGCTTTTTAACCCATTTCAATACAATTTTGACGTTGCACCAAATGCATGGCACATTACTCCTGAATCAAAGTCGCTTACACCAATGAAGGCGCACACCATTAAACCATTTCTCAGGAGTTTGTCATATTCAAAAAAACACTCATCGTAGCAGTTTGTAGCATCTTTGCAGGTAATTTCACAATAATACACGGTGGAGGGATCTTCTCATCTTTTATGCGGCCAAGTTCCGAAAAGCAATGGAGCAACAAAGGATATGCTGAATGGTGCAATGCCAGGCGCACTGAGGACATGCAGAGGATACGGGCATTAATAGATACGCATGCCAACTTAAACGCCAAAGATAACGATGGCGATACAGAATTAATGTGCGCTGCAATGAAAGGTTACACAGAGATTGTCAACATACTTATTGCTGCACATGTCGATGTAAATGTTCAGAACTGTGGCTTCACAGCACTAATGTACGCTGCAACGAGAGGATACACAGAGATTGTCAAAGCGCTTATTAGAGCTACCATTGCTGCTGATAAGGCCACTAATGAAGCTCAAGCTACCAACGCTAATACTGAAGTAAACTCTCTGAACATACAAAATAAAAATAGTTATGGCGGGACAGTACTTCATAATCTTGTTTGCTACGTAAGCTCATATTCTCCAGTTTCCACTTCATCCTTTACTCCTAATGCTGCGGAGGCTGCTCACAATAGAACATGTGCTCGCATTTTTGCCTCGATCAATTCACTGATTAGCATGATGCTGAACGAAGGCGGCGCCAATCCGCTGATTAAAGATAAATTTGGCGATACGCCCATAGATCTTGCACGAGGCTTTGCCATTTACGATCAACTTCCTGCCTTTGCTGACTACTTTAGAAAAAAGAAGCAGCTGGTCATTGGCGATCATTTGGCAATGGGAGATCGCTATATGATCGATGACGTGGCCGACATAGTTGGCGATTTTTAGCCGCTTTGACGTTGCAGCCTACGCATGGCTACTAGCCTTTGTACGGCGGAGTTTATCCTGAGCCCCGTCGAAGGGGCTGGGCAGGCAGTGTTTCCATTTCAAGTGCTACGTGCTTGCTTTCAATCGCAATGCCATAGCAAAAAATTCGTGATGTAACGCCATCATCACGTAGCTGCTGCACATAATTCTTATCCCTGATTTGTTGAAGCGCCGATTGTATAACAGCCGCAGCTTTTTCTGTTGTATGGTTTTCTGGCATCTTTTTAAACTCTATAACAATACCAACATTACTTTTATTCTTTGGTATAAGCATAATATCGTATCTACCATAACCACTTTCACGATTTGATTGTACAACATAACGGTCTTGTAAAAGTACCAGTAGGCCAAGAACAAAAAGGTGATAGCTACGCTCAACCTCATTGCTGGGAAGATCATGGAAACTACAACTTTTGATAATAAATTCCTGCAATAACGTTTGTACGACAGGTGCATCACCAGTAATGATTCCGTCAAGCAACATGGCAACATTTTTTGCTACAAGGGGCTCGAAGATAGCATCGCATACAAGCTGCTCGTACAACTCAGCTAGTTCTTGATTTGGTACGGCAAGTGTGTAAAAGTGCTTATTGTTGCGAAAAATATGCTCTGTTGTGGTTAAATAGCCGGTAAAAAGTAAGAAGCTCAATAAGTGCTTGGAATCATTGAAGGCTTGTGGCAACACAACCCCTTCAGTGATCGTTTGCTCAGAGAGCCCATTACCTTGCAAAAAAATCTCTAAGTCTTCCTTTGCAGTAGCATCTGCACGCACAATTAATTTTTTAATCAGCGCATTATCACTTGTGTTTGCCCAGTATGGCTTAAGTACGCCTTGTGCCCGAATGCAGCTCAATACTGACCAGGGGTTGTAGACTTTTGTAGTACCCATAGTGTAACCATTGTACCACGTCCTAATAGTTTCTCGATGGTCTATCAGACTATATTCAGTGAGCAACAGATCAACCTCTTCCTGCGTAAAGCCAAATTTGTCCGACAAATTATTATCAAGGACGGTATACACTGTTAGATTATTAAGCCCTGAAAATATGCCCTCCTTTGCTGTCCGCATGATGCCGGTCATGGCGCTGAGCCGCAAAAATTCATTATCTTTAAGCCCTGCTGTCAAAAGGCCGCGCATAAAAACAATCATGGAATCATAATAATCATACGTAAAGGCTGCGTGAATGGGGGCATCGTACTCGTCTAATAGTAAGATGGGACGCTTGCCGGTGATCTTGGCCAATAGCTTTGTTAAATGTTTAAGACTTTGGCTAACTTCTGTTTCAGAGCCTTGTTTGGTGGCTAACCGATTAAATACCTCAAGATCATCAAGGTCGAGCAATGTCGAATGTGCCTCTACAATAGGACGATGGCGTTTATATTCTTCAGCTATAACATATACAAGTTTTGTGTAAGCAGCCTGCCAATTATTCTCTTTAACATCCTTAAAGGTTAAAAAAATGACAGAACTTTGTCCTTGCAAGGCACGATATTTCGGTTCCTGCCAAATGGCTGTATTAGCAAAAAGGTAACTGGTATCGCTTTCTGCTTTCTCAAAGAAATACCGTAGCATAGAAAGATTAAGGGTTTTGCCAAATCTGCGCGGGCGAGGCATAAGCGTAACGCCGCCACCAACCAATAGCAGCTCTTTAATGAGCAATGTTTTGTCTACGTAATAATAGCCATCTTCGATGAGTACTTTATAGTCAGAAACACCTATTGGCAGTGGCTTGGTCATAATCTAATCTCGCTCTATTATATGCATCTTCTCAACATTAGGAACTGTATTATCCTAACAATCAAGTTTATGTCAATACCATCATTGTGCAAAAATAGCTTGAAAGCAGGGGATATTGAGAACTTTTTAACCTCAATAATTCATTTTCTACCGCATAAAGCTACTAGCCTTCGCACAGCGGAGTTTATCCTGAGCCCCGTCGAAGGGGCTGATGCACCTTCGCCTAAAGGCTCCGGCGGCACAGGGCAGGCGGCGGTCGAAAAATGGATTCTTGGCGACAACCTTTCCTTGATATTCACGCGTTCTCCCACCATTTCAATACAATTTGACGTTGCACCAAACTCATGGCACATTACTCCTGAATCAAAATCGTTTACACCAATGAAAGCGTAGACCATTAAACCATTTCTTAGGAGTTTGTCATGTTCAGGAAAGCACTCATCATAGCGATTTGCAGCTCCCTTGCAGGTCACTTTACGACGATACAGGGTGGGGGGCTATGGTCTAAGTCAAGCAATCTACTTCGTCCCGGTCATCACGAGTGTCGAGTTCTGCGAGGTGTACCGAAGGACGAGGAGCAAGCAAGCTCGTCGTCTTTCAGCTCACCCAGCACACAAGCAACTACCCAGCAATTGTTTGATGCAATTTACACTGAGAGAGCACAGGAAGTACAGGAACTGATAGACGCAGGCATTGATGCGAATGCTGAGACTCACATTGGCTTGCCAGTATTAAGGTGGGCTTTATGTTTCTGTAACCCAAGGATTGTTAAAGCACTTGTCAAGGCTGGCGCCAACGTTAATGCCGGCTACGACGGTCAGACAGCATTAACGATTGCTGCAAGATACGAGGACAAAAATATGGACTGCGCTAAAATCCTTGTTAAGGCTATCATTGCGGCTAATGCAGCCACTGAGGAGGCGCACTCACTCGATATACAGGAGAGATTTACCGGCAACACGGCACTTCACTATCTTGTTAAACGTGCAATTGGTCATGATTCTGGTGATAATAGTTCTCGTAGTAAAGTTTCCATTACTTCGATCAATTACCTTATTGGCATGATGCTAAACGAAGGTGGCGCTGATCCATTGATTGTAAATCATGACGGCAAAACACCAGTAGACGTTGCAGTAGAACATGGCATTTATGACCAACTTCCTGCCTTTGCTGACTATTTTAGAAAAAAGAAGCAGCTGGTAATTGGAGACCGTTTGGCAATGGAAGATCGTTATATGATCGATGACGTGGCCGACATAGTGGGCCAGTATTGATTGATAATTTTAGCCGCTCGCATGCAAATCCTTGCCTAATGCCTCTGGCCTCAGTACACTCGATATCATATGCTGAACTGAAAAAATTGTTACGCGCAAAACGAAAGAGGTTCTGGAGATGGTTCTCAAAGCTTTTTTACTTATCATGCTTGCAATCTGCAATACCACCTTTGGTCTTAAGGCGATGACTAAAAATCGGCGTGACGCATTTGAAGCTATAATGAATCGCCAGCAAGAAATTATACTCCAATTACGCGATAAGCTTGAGGTTAATCAACGCCTACTGCAAGAACTCCGGTCCGTATCTGTAGACGAAGCCTTTAATGAGCGCTTTAAACTTAGCGAGCGCTTTAAAGGGGAATATCTCTGGTGTGAGGGGATTAGTCAATACTGGATGTACGAGGTTGCCCAAGACTTAGCAGACAGCTTCCGTCAGGCATACCGAAGAAAAGGCAAGGATGAAGATGAGGCGGAGATAGCGGCCCTATCATCGCAACTAAAAGCAATTTACGATAAAGCCAGTCAGCTGCATTCAGAGTTAATGGGGTTTTTGCGAAATAACATTCAGGGTAAACAACTCAACAAATACAGAAGCTTATAGTACCTCGTAAGGCCTACATGCGGACAGTTTGTAGTGCCCGTTACGGCGCTGAAAAACGCCGTAATCCGACAGACAGTGCTGCGAGATACCATTAAAAAAATCTCTAGAATTCTTCGGCGATCTCTATATTTGTATAGGCCCCATATGTATAAAGTAACTTCTCAAATGCGTCGTCTCCTCGCCTTGCACGTTTATATGCTAAATGCAGTGGCTGTAGCAAGTAATACCTATTGTCGTAATACGTATGGATATTTGCATCGGATCCTTTGAGTATTTTACCAATAATTTGATCATACTGACTTTTCGTATCAGCATAAAGATGCTCACGTGAACAACATTCACGTTGAATCCTAAAAACAATCTCTGCCGGTATCTTGCCATTTTTATCAATCGGTCCATTTGGATTGGCACCATTGGCAAGCAGCTTGGTTGCTTGTGCAAGATTCCCCGTCTTTATAGCCCAGCACAGATCGGTGCTTTGATTTTGATCAATGCCATATTCTTCCATAATCGCAATAAGCGAATCTAAAACAAGCAGTGCTCTGCCTAGATCAGGCTCAACAGCAATCAGATGCAGAATAGTGCCGTCATTAGGATTAATGCGATTCACCAGTGCGTTATTCTCATCTACTCCAAAGCCTTGAATATTGTGTAAATAGTCATGGACAACCTGTGCATTCTGACGTAAGGCGGGATCGCCATATTCACCAACTATTATGTCAGCAATGTCGCGTATCATGTACAAATCAAATATTTCTTTTGGCCGAAGTAAGCCATTAACTGCATCAATAATGGACTGATCAAAGTAAATAGTAAAACACTAATCCACCGCCCCAAGCGGTGGCTTTATAGGTCCGCCTTAGGCGGAATGTCTCATTAGCATATTTTTATTCTTCGAAGTTGCTCCCCGAACAGCATTAGTTCTTATTTTCTAGTTGCTTTTCTTGCTTCTCTTGGTACTTCACATATTTTCTTATTTTTTCCAAGTCTAATCCTATTGTGTCAACACAATATCCCCTCGCCCAAAAATGATTGCCCCAATAAGGCTTTTGTCTTAAGTTTGGAAACCTAGCAAACAAGTTTATGGCAGCCTTTCCTTTTATCGTCCCAACATACGTAGATATCGATATTTTTGGTGGAATCATTACCAATAAGTGCACATGATCATCCTGTACGTTCATTTCTTCTATTTTACATCCTAACTGCGCAGATCTTATCCTTATACACTTTTCTACTTCAGCTTTTATTTCACCGGTTAGTATCCTGAATCTATATTTTGGAACCCATACAATATGGTAGTGGCAATACCAGATGGAGTGTGATAATCTACTAAATCGACTCATTGTTTTATCCTTAAGTGTTGTGTTGCGGGGAGCAACTGCACTTAAGGATAACATGGGTTGTACCTGCCTAGCATTTGTTTGTCACCACATCCTGAGGATGTGGATTACCCTAGATGATTTAAAGTTATAGTTGCAAGCTTTATCCAGGGCGGCCTGGTTATGTTGCTTGACCTCAGCTCTCTTTAGATTATAAATGTGGCTCTCTTGCATTTTCTGGAACTTAGGGCGGCTGGGCTTACCAAAAATCCCACCAGCATTGATCTGGGGAGCCAACAGTTGGACCACCATAGCCAAACATAATGTCGCTCGTAACCGATTGTTACGAAAATTAAATAGAATGGTCATTGCCATGTCCTTGCTTTTAAAAGGTTAAGGTTATTGTTCTTTGCCAAGTATGATTGAGATTGTAGCGGTTTTAGCACCATCATTCAATAAGATTAAGTACACCCTCAAAGGACTTTATGGCTTGTCGGATCAAAAATTATCACCTCGATATCGACAAGAGTTCACGCGTCACCTCATTCATCGACAACGATCATTGCCCCATTCCCCAAATTTCACCGTAGGCGATCGATGTGACACATGCCAATGAGATGAAAGCTGCAGGCATGGTGCCTATTTGCCAAATTTTGGAAATTTGAGGCCTGTTTGAAAAGCAGCCCTACTTCGCCCTGCCCGCCGTGGTCTGAGATGTTGCTACGCAGCTCCTCACCATAGCCTGCCCGCCAAAGCCTTGTGCGGAGGCTGGGAGCCCTGTCGAAGGGAAGGGCAAGTCAATCCCCCTCCTTCCTTGTGGTGGGGACAAACCGATGATTTTTAATCGGCCCATTGACAATTATAACGGGCGCATGATATATTATGCGGTAGGAGTCAGGAAATAATTTAACTTCGACTGGGCGACATGATTCAGGTCAAAGAACATGATGAGTACTCAGATTGGCTAAGCAGTTTAACCAACAAGGAGCAGGCACGCGTTAAAGCTCGCATTACCCGTATTGAAAAAGATGAACACTTTGGGGACACTAGAAGATTGGGCGATGATCTTGCAGAATTACGATGGAAAAATGGTTGGCGAGTTTATTTTTGTAGTATAGGTTTTAAAAAAATACTTTTAATTAATGGTGGACATAAAAATGATCAAGACAAAGACATCAAAAAAGCGCGCATTTACCTTAAACGAGTTACAGCCCCTTGAAATCATTAATGAATCAAAGGTTCATGATTCTAAGGCATCAGACTTTTTTAAAAATAAGAATAACGTTGCTAAGGTGTTGTTTGAATGCTTAGTTGATAACGACCCTGAGGCCTTTATGGAAATACTTGATGCTTACTTATGCGTAAATAGAACTCAAATCGCACAGCGGGCACAATTAACACGAGCAACTATCACCATGGCGTTTTCCAAAAAAGGTAATCCTACCTTGAAAACAATTGCTAAAATCGTACACGAAGCATCTCTTGTAAGTAGATAGCAGTTGGTCTCTAAAAAGGGCAGAAAAAAGGAGCTCATGAAAGAAGCGCCCGGGCACGTAAAAAATATCCGGGCTTCATTGCGTAAGCTGTACCCAAGCATTTTTAGGTAAGCAACAAATCAAAGTCCTTTTTGCTGATAAGACTTCGTTTCTTATTCTCAGCATTTTCCATAACATCATTAAAAAGCTTCTGCTTCTCTTCTTTAAGCACCATCATCTTTTCTTCAATGGTATGATGCATCACCAGCCTGGTAACAAAGACCGTATTTTTCTGCCCAATCCGATGCGAACGATCTGATGCCTGATTTTCAACGGCCGGGTTCCACCATGGATCGATATGAAAGACATAATTAGCGCGTGTTAAATTCAGGCCAACACCACCAGTCTTGAGGCTTAATAACAAGATTGCGACCTTTTGATCACCGCCCTGAAATGATTCAACAATTTTTTTACGCTGCATCATTGGCGTTGAGCCATCAATCCGGTAGTACGGCAAGTCCACATCCCTCAGCGCCTCTTCTACCAGGTCCAAGCAGCTAGTGAATTGTGAAAACACCAGGGCTGCGTGGCCCTCATCAGCAAGTTCGATCAGCGTCTGGGTAAGATAGTCGATCTTTGGCGCATCTTTACTACTATTGGCATCAATAAGTTGTGGTGATATACAAATCTGGCGTAGGCGCAAAATGGCAGTCAGCGCAATAATATGAGCCTGAGAGCCAGTCTTTGTATTGTAGGCACTATCAATAGTACGCCTAACCTCGGCAACTGTCGTTGCATAAATTTTTTGTTGCTTTGGCGTCATCTCCAAAAGCACATTTGATTCAACTTTTGGCGGCAACTCCTGCAAGATCGCATCCTTGGTTCTACGCAGCACAAAAGTGTTCATCTTTCTAATGAGGCCTTCTAGCTCACCCCTTTTTGCCATTGCCATGAACTGTTTGTACGGAGGGAGTAGGCCAGGTAGCGCGACATCAATGATGGAATAGTACTCACCAATGTGGTTTTCTAGCGGGGTGCCAGTTAATGATAGCGTAAAGACCCCTCTGAGCTCGCGCACCGCAGCAGCGCGCGCTGATTGAATGTTCTTGATGGCCTGTGCTTCATCTAAGATGATCACGTGAAAGGTGATTGTTTTGAGATATTCAATATCTATGCGCACCGTATCGTAGGTGGTCAGAACAATGTCACAATCATCAAAATTACAATTGCGACCAGTGCCGGCATAAACCTTAATGCGAAGCGCTGGATAAAACTGTTGTAACTCATGCTGCCAATTAAAAATCAATGTTGGGGGTAGAACAATAAGGTGGGGCGCATGTATACTGCTCTGATTTTCAATGATTCCTTCAGCAATTCCGCCCAAAAAGGCAATTGCTTGGATCGTCTTACCTAGGCCCATATCATCGGCCAAACAGGCACCAAAGTGATGCGTATACAAAAATGCGAGCCAGTGGTACCCGGACTGCTGGTACTCACGTAAGGTGCCATGAAATTTTTTAGGTACCGGTAATTTCTCAATTTTGGAAAAATGGGTAAGGCGGTCCAGGAGCAGTTCATCTTTGGCTGCCAATACTACCTTGACCCCGCTCTTGCGCAATTCTAATAAATCAAGCACACGCAGCCGTGGCAACTGTACAACACTTTGCACCGTAATACGCTGTGACTGTCCCATGGGCGTAAACATTTTTGCCAGTAGCCTAATAATCTCTCGTGTCTGTGCGTCAAGGACGGTAATACAATCTTCTGACTCAAGGATGCCTCCACTGGCAAAGAGGGCGTCACGCTGCTCATCCGTTATGGGTATTCCCTTGGACAACATGTGTGGTGCAAGCTCAAACCAATCGCCGCGTCCACTTTGTGATGCATCTACTGCAATATCAAGCGCGATCGTTTCTACGCGCTTCTTGTTAAGATTAAATGGAATTTCGTGTGCCGTTAATGTCTTTTCAAGCTCAGCAAACGCGTTAAAAAATTGGTCACTTGGCACCTTAAAATATGGTTGCTGTACTTCATCAACAAAGCAGCCTTCAAAGAAGTCGCCCAAAATACGAAATGGTTGCCAAAGATAATAGTATTGGTGGCGATTGAGGGGGATAATCTCTTCATCAATGACCACGCGTGGATAAAGCAGAACACGTTGATTATGTGCATCAATAACGCCTTCAATGAGGAGCGTTGGCCGACTGGTTGATGGCGTCCGAGAAGGGCTCGGGTTGATTGATACCACTTTTGATGGTTTTTGACGAGCCTGATCATCAAGCGATTCATCACTTTCACCCAGTAACTGCATCTTAAGTTTCTTACCTGCAAAGCCTGGTATGGAACTATTATGCAACAAGTGGTGTACGGTAAGTAATGTGCAGACGACGTGCTTGCACTGTTCGTAATCGTCCCACGCTGGGCACATGCACGTGTATTCAAGGTAATCATCTTCACGCGTGATGGTAATGCGGTAGGTTGGCGACGAACCGCGAATAAGGCCGATAAGCTGGCTGCCATCATCCGACCAGGTCAGGCCGATCACTCTCCCGTCCAAAAAATAGTTCATTCCACGACTAAAGATAGTGCGTGTGGTGAGCGCGGAGATATCCTCTTCGTTCATGGTACGGATTATTTTTAAAATCTCATGGTTCATGTGTAGCCGATATTAGGAACTTTTTTAACTAAGGATTTCGGTCAATTGGTTATTAGTGTACCAAAATTGCGCGGCCCGTACTAATAAGGACGAAAATCATGCAAAAAAAGAGGGCGTATGAATTTTCATACGCCCTGACACTGTAAAAGTGTTTTTACCTATTAAGCAACTTTTTTGGCCGCCGCTGCTCTAGCTGCTTCAGCTTTTTTAGCTGCCGCTGCTCTTCTAGCCGCCGCTGCTGCTGCTCGTCTAGTTGCTGCCTTTTCCTCTGCCTTAGCCGCTGCAACCTCCGCTTCTGCATTCTTTTCTGCTAGCTCATCAGCCGTAAGCGTGGCTGCACTAGCCTTGGCTTTCATATCAGCCGCAAGCCTAGCTACATCTTTCTTTTCAGCAAGCTCATCTGCTGAAAGCCTGGATGCATTAGATTGCGTTACCTTTTTAGCTGTAGTTTTAGTTGTAGCTACAGTCTTTGTCCCTGTTGCCTTAACTGCCGCCTTTGCCTTAGCCTTGGTTGCTGCTTTAGTATTTGAACAGGCCTTAGCTACAGCCTTAGCCACAGCAGAAGTGGCTTTTGCATTGGCGGCTGCTAACGCTGCTGTTACTGCCTCTGCGATTGCTGGATCTGGAATGCTACCAATAGATACTTGTTTCATCCCACCATCAGAAAGTCCTTGCCATACATAACTAGCGGATGGCCAACTCACGTAGCCCATTGCACTCAGCGCCGCTTGTGTCGCATAGAACACCTGTCCGCCCGCGTTTGCATAGCACACTAAGCCACTTGGTGAGGCCGCAATACTGCGCGCATCACTGCCATAAATTGGTTCCCAATTTCCAGCATTTACAAGGGGCGTTGAGCAAAAAATGTCGCCAGCTGGTATAGACCATAAAACATCGCTAATGCCAGATGCCATTCCTGATGACTCTATACCTAGTGGCTTCCATGTTGCTATTTTGGTCGCTGTAGCAGGAATAGCGGTAAAATACACAGCTCCGTTGCTTCTAGCGATATAATACACCGCTTCATCCGGACCAGCAGCTATATAGATCGGTGCAGCACCTGATACAGTACCTAACGTCTCCCAGGTAGTTCCTGGCGCACCAGTGGTGGCATTACACATGTTATAGTATACATTGCCATCAGTACCCAGGCCTAATAACGTGCCATTGTCAGGGGTGACGACGATTTGTGTAAAACTTACAGGTCCAGCAGTTACAGCTGACCATAATGCTGGATTGTTCATATTGGCAACAACGGCAGCTTGCGTGGTATAGTGTACACCAGCATCATTTAAACTAAATACAGCGCCATTGGGACCTGCTGCAATACAGGTGGCTGTGCCGTTGATCCGTTTCCAGGATGTACCAAATGGGGTTAGTGTGCTCACGCCTACCCTATAATTCATATCGCCATTTTCATCAATGGCCCATATATTATCCGACTCTGCGCTCATTTGCGATGAGCCTAATGTCATTCCAACCAGTCCAATGGCTGCAATCTTGCGCCATGTTAATCGACCTTGTCCTATGTTTTGCATCTATCTCTCCTTCGTACACTACTTTTAATATAATACGCAGCCAGAAAGCAACACACCCCTAGCCTTTAAATTCATAATATCAATTTTAATGAAGAAAAATCAAGTTTTAACAAAAACATTTTTTGATTGATGAAAAAGCCTAAAAATAGCCGTTTGTTATCTGGGTGATACCGTAGTATACTTGACGTCTTGTTTTCGCATTATAAACCCAGACAAAATTGTATGATTTGCCATGTTATCAATGTTTTTTTTACATATCCTTTATGGAACGACCTTTACCATAAGTAAAATTTTGGTCCAATACTCCTCGCCGATTTTTATTATTGGTATTCGCATGGTCCTAGCTGGCTTATTGCTTATTGGCATTGCCCATTTTATCGGCAAGGTTAAGATCCGGTACGATAGAAAGACGGTTAGCTATTTGGCGCAGGCTGCAGTATTTGGTATCTTCATACCCTATATTTTGCGGTACTGGTCGCTACAATACTTACCGGTAACCAAAACAGCCTTGATCTATAACCTGGGCCCCTTTGTTACCTGCATTATTGCATATTTTGTTTTTAATGAAACATTAACTAAGAAAAAAGCACTGGGCTTAATGCTTGGTTTTTCAAGTATTATTCCCCTTTTTATTACGCAAACGCCGCAGGAGGCAACGGTGGAGGCTATTGGAAGGATTTCATGGCCAGAGCTTGCCATGCTTTGCTCTGTTACCTGTTTTTCGTATGGATGGATTGTGGTCAAGAAATTGCTGCAGCACCAGCCAATCTCTTCATTTGCCCTCAATGGTCGCACCATGCTGATGGGAGGCATCCTGGCACTTGGGACTTCCCTGATTGCTGAACCAAATCACACGATTGCGCATCCATGGGAATTTGCATCATGGCTTGCGTTAATTATCCTTATCACCAACGTGATCTGCTTTTACCTCTATTCAAAGCTACTGACGCGCCATTCTGCCACCTTACTTTCGCTGGGCAGCCTGCTGACGCCAGTATCGGCGTCCATTACCAGTGCATTGTATCTTAAGGAAAAGATTTCAGCCGATTTTTATATCTCTGGATTTTTGATTATGACCGGCTTTTTCATCTTTTATAGTGATGAACTTTTAAAGCAATACAGGCATAAGGCCTAATACTCCGTGAGTGCCTCAACAGGCTTAAGTCGCGCGGCCCGCTCGGCAGGATAGAAACCGAACAAAAGCCCAATCAGCACCGTACACAAAAATGCGGCAACAATTGGACCAGGTTCAACGATGGCGGTAAGACCGATCCATTGGTCAAAAATCAGCGACGCCGTGACACCAAAGAGGATGCCAAGCAGGCCACCTATCATGCAGATGATGACTGCCTCAATAAGAAACTGCATTCTGATAATATTCATGGTGGCTCCCAGCGCTAGTTTGATGCCAATCTCCTTGGTACGTTCTTGTACTGCCACCAGCATGATATTCATAACGCCAATGCCACCAACCAGCAATGCAATAATAGCGGCGATTAGCGCAAAAATCCCAACCGATTTTGATGCCTCTTCCGCTGCTTGAGCAAGTGTTTGATTGTCCCAAATCATAAAATCATTGGGCTGTCCTTCTTCCAGATTATGCGCAGCACGAAAGATTTTTTCAAGTTGACGGACAACCTGGGCGACCTCCTGGTCTGTGTAGGTACATAGCGCTATCTGATGAATGCCGCCGCCAAAATATTTTTGGTGGGTTGAGAATGGTATACTTATCCTGGGCATGCCCAGCCCTTCCCACTTTCCCTTAACTTTAGGCGGCGCTAGAACGCCTATCACAATAAACGGAATTTTTTTAATACGTATGACGGCCCCTAGAGGGTCTTTTGTAGCAAAAAAAAGTTGCGCAATTTCAGGTGGTATCACGGCCACATTGTCCTTACGGTCAACGTGCTCTGCCGTAAAATAATTACCCTGCAACATCTTTTCATCGGTGATTACGGTATTGCACTCATTAAAACCGTACACTTCAGCAGATGACTTCTTGCCTTCATATTCGATTGGTATCTGAGAACGATAGACGCATGGTGTTATATATTGTGCAGCAGGACACTGCGATCTAATCATACTAATATTATCCAGGAGCAGCGGCTTTGGTGGTTTTTGCAGATGCGACATCCAGTTACCGGGAGAAATAGCGACCCCTTTGGATCCATATGTAAGCCACTGTTGCCGTGCCTTTTGTTGTGCCCCTTTGCCAAGGGCCGATATGGCAATAATGCCGGAAATGCCGATCACAATACCCAAAAGAGTGAGGAGCGATCTGATGGCGTGATGACGTATGGCGCGTACTGCCATACGTATGAGCATGAGAGTAATCATGGTACAATCCTAAATTAACGTACAACAGTCGTTCGCACCCCTCTACTCGGCTTGAAGCAAGCCTCCATCGGGGCGAACGGGTCAGTGTGGCGCTCGTCCTGAGCTTGTCGAAGGATATGAGCGCCTACCTTTAGCTACCGGCAAGTTGCTTAGCAATTTTCTTCATCTCGTCAGACGTGGTCATATCATCAGCAATAACATTGTCAGATTCTTGCAGTCCGGACAGAATTTGGAAATAGGCATTGTCAGTCACACCAATTTCTACTGTTTTTTCAATAAACATTTTATCCTGCGCAATCCACAATGTCTTAACCGGGTGCGTGCCACTTTTGTGCATCAGCTCCTGTTTGAGCGCTGCATCAATTGGCTTATAACCGTACCCGATAACCTTGGCAATGCCTTCAAGAACCTTACCATTAAGCTGGAATACAAAGCCTGGCAGTGCAAGCGCCTGCTTGGCCTGGGCAATGGTGGTCTTTGCATGCACCGTCATACCAGGGCGCAACAGTCCCTCAGTATTATTAATTCGCACAATGGCCTTATACACTACCAATACTCCCTGTTGTTGCAGGGCTGATGGCGGTGTTACACTGCTTAAACTTATTGAATCAATAGTTCCTGTCCACGGTTGCCGATGAGGATAGGTGTCCACCGTGATGTCTGTCGTCATGCCAGCTTGTATGTCGCCAACCTTGCTCTCATCGATATACAGCGTTGCTTTCATGATTTCTAAATCCTGTGCAATCTCAACCAGCACCTGTACCGGTGTTATGCTTGGTGAAACGGTGCTACCCTCATCTACATTGATTGCTACCACCTTACCGTCATGAGGCGCGCGAATGTGCGTCTGCTCAAGAAGAAATAATTCCTTGTCATAGGCTGCCTGGCCAATGCGAACGTCGGCATACGCGTTTTTGTAGACATCAGTTGCCTTTTCAAAGGCATCCTTGGATCGCTGGCCGGATTGGAAAAGAGAGCGTTCTCGCGTGAAGTTTGCTGTTACGTATTTGAGTGATGATTGTGCCTGTTCTAGCCGTGCTTGCGCTTGCCGAAAATCTGCATCGCCACCTTTGTCGTTATCAAGGTCGATGAGCAATGTCCCCTTCGTGACACTATCGCCTTCCTTGACATAGATCTTCTTTACCTTTGCGGTAATCAAGGGGCCGATCTTTACTGTTTTGTTTGCTTCCAGCGACCCTTCAGCATGCACAACATTACAAATATCACGCCTTTGGGCCTTTTGTGTTTTGAATGGTGCTTGCTTTGATGTTGGCCATACTGTTTTATAGGTAAACCAGGCCATGCCGCCAATGATAATAAGTGCAACACCTGCTGCTAGAATTCCCTGTATACGCATCTGCTTTTAGTCCTTTCTATAAAACATTTAGTTCGATACAAGAACGTAGCATGATTCTATAGAACAAACAAGAAGGAGCCACAACGAGCATTTGCCTATGGGGTTATATGGCGGTATAATAGGGCTTAAATTAACGAAATAAGGCTACACCAAGGATACAAACCAGAGGCTGTAGCTTCTGTTGTATAGTGTTAATAAAAAAGTTTTTTTGAAGGGATCTTTATGGTGCACAATACTATAGATATCGGCAGCCTCTATGAGCATTATAGCGGCAAACAATATCGCGTGATAGCCATAGCCCATCACAGCGAAACGTTGGAGGAGATGGTTGTCTACCAAGGCCTATACGATTGCCCAACCTTTGGCAGCAACCCGATATGGGTACGGCCAAAGGCGATGTTTTTAGAGGATGTAATTATTGATGGTATACAGAGGCCACGTTTTGCCAGGGTGAGTGGATCCTGAAACAAGTTCAGGATGACAAAAAAGGAAACAAATATTTTAAAATCTTGTTACCTTAGGCAGCGCGCGCCATTACCTGAATCGACGCCTGTCCATCGGCCTTCTTCGATCCAACCGGTAGTGAAATAATGCCATTGTTTGCATAAGCATACGCCCGCGTTCTTCCCAAGATCAGTGCCTCGGCTAAGGTCTCTTTTTTGGTAAGGATGCCTTCATCCTGTTCTTTGTATTCTAAGAAAAAAATGTTTTTATCAGTCAGGTTAGACTCTATCTCTTCATACACACTCAGCGGTAGTGCAGATCCATATAAATCTAAAAAGAAGCAGAAGCGATGAACCAGTGACCAGTACAGATCGTCAAGATCATCCATTTGATCGATGACGCCACTGCGCGCAAGCACTTCAAAGCCCTCGGCAAGGGTCTTGAAAGAAGGCCATATCAGATGCGGTGCGGTTGGATTCCAAATACATTTGTTCAAGCTGAGCTCAAAAAAGCGAATGAGCAAGGTGCGTAAGCGTTCGCGCGCCGCTTCGTGTTGAGCCTGCTTTTGCATGCGCGTCATCTCTTGCTCGTATTGTGCCACAAGGTCCTGCGTTAGGTGCGCGATGAGCATATTGGGATCTTGTTGTGGCAATCTGAGATGCTCAGTAAAACGGTTAAAGAGCATGTCATGCAGATGGCGTTTGATAAATGCTAAATCATATAGCTGTGCATCCGGTGACTGCAAAAAATAAGGGGACAGCAGCGATGGCGCAGCCTGCACTATTTGTAAAATTGCAGCATCATCAATAACTTCGCAGCCCTTCATCTTGTTGTTAAAGAGTCTTAGCGCAACGTAAATCATTGAAGGCCGAATGCTCAGCTCCTTACCCAACGTTAAAAAATGTATGAGATGCGAGCTATCTTGCGACAAGCCGGTGGTATAGCCAGGTTTATTGTAGACATCAATAATATAAGAACCGAGCGCTCCCTGAAAATAGCGTTCATCTTCCAGTGCCTGTAGCGCTGGATCTTTTACAACGGGATCAACGGTAACATTTTTGGTGTGCATGGCATTTTGCAGATTTTGTGAAGCAAATTGCGCTGGCGTCTCCTGTCCTAGGGCCTGATTAAAATCAACAATAGAGGCCAGTTGAGTATCGGCAGGCGTGCCAGTTGCATGCACTTGTGGTAGTATAATGAGTACCAGGCTAAAGACTATCCAGACGAATGTGGTTATCATAGGAAGCGTAGACAGTATGTACATTGATCAACCCTTTCAAAGTTAAATCATAAAAAACTTTCTTATGAATATGATAAATATGGTATACCTGTCAAGTATGTAGTATCTTTGCTAAAAGTTAATCAACTTTTTACGATTATTGTAGGAGATCGCCCTAATGCCTCTGTATCAATATCAATCGCTCAACAGACGAGGTGCCACCGTGAACGGTACACTCGATGCTTCCTCGCTCCAGGCGGTCAAGGAGATATTGCAGGGACAAGGGCTGATGCCGATTACCATCAGTGAAGTTGCTTATGACAAGCAAGGATCGTCGTGGAAATCAATGTTGTTTGATAAACCGATTGAACCAAAAATGGTGGTGCAATTTACCAAGCAACTTGCCGTGCTCCTCAAAGCTTCGGTGCCACTGTTGCAAGCAATCGAGCTTTTGATTGAACAAATGGAAGGCCGGTTCAGACGCATTTTAATTAAAATAAAGGACGGCATCAAGGGTGGCGAATCATTTGCCAAAGAGCTGAGTAAGTATCCCAAGGTCTTTACCAATGTGTATGTGCAGTTGGTTCGCAGTGGTGAAGCATCTGGCAAGCTTGATACGATTTTATTTCGGCTTACCGATTATTTGGAGCGGGCTGAAGAGACGAAAAAACGAATCAAAAAGGCGATTGCCTACCCTTTATTGTTAATATCATTCGCCATCCTTGTTGTTGTTGGGATGCTGGTAGGCATGGTTCCGCTGATGTCTAAGATCTTTAAATCTCTTGGTAAGGAGCTTCCTGCCCCAACCAAAATTATGATAGCAATGTCAGACTTTGTGCGTGATTATGGTATTGTGGCGCTTGTCACTGTGATTGTATTTGCTGCCTTTTTTTTGTATTGGCGATCAACAGCAAAAGGCAAATATCATATTGATGCGATCGTATTAAAGCTGCCAATACTATCATCCTTTTCCCGAACTAAAGCGGTGGTGCAATTTTCAAAAACACTTGGCATGCTACTAGAAAGTGGCGTTAACCTATCCGATGCTCTGGATATTGTGTGTAATATTGTTGATAACAAAGTGCTGACAAAAAAGCTTAATCAGGCGCGTGACAATATTATTAAGGAGGGCAAAATTGCCAAGTACTTGAAAGATACCGGAATCTTTCCTAGCATTGCTACGTATATGATCAGCACCGGCGAGCAGTCAGGCAAGCTTGCTGAGATGCTCTTGACAGTCGGCGATGACTATGACACTGAGTTACGGGAAAGGACTGATGGTCTGACAGCAAAAATAGCACCACTGATGACAATTATTATTGGTGTGTTTGTACTATTTATTGTACTCTCAATGATGTTGCCTATGATGGACATGGGCGATATGGCCGGTATGTAACAATAACGAAAGGACTTTTATAATGATCGCGATGAGAAACAGTAAGGCATTTACTATGTTTGAGATTCTTTTGGTGATGGGGCTTATAGGCATCCTTTTTGCTTTTATAGCGCCTAAAATAATCCGTTATATCGGAAAATCAGAAGAGGCTCAAGTAAAATTAAAAATTATGGGCATTAAGGAAGCACTTAATGAATATCGCGTTGAGTTTGGTACATACCCATCAACGCGCGATGGCCTACGTGCACTTCTTGAAAATGTACATCCAAATGAAGAGCGCTTTAAGCGTGCAGCAAATAAGTGGCCAATGGCCGGCTTGAAAGAGGAAGATATTGTTGCTGATGCTTCGGGAACCGAATTTATCTATCATTGTCCGGTAGAGGAAGAGCGCGGTCGCTTTAAGCACTTTGAGATCATCTACCCAGGCAAAACTGGTGCTCCTGATGACAAAGACCGCATTTCTGAAGGTCTCTAACAATGCGCGCCTTGCGGCCAGCATTTACGTTATTTGAAGTCTTAATGGTCGCCCTCCTTATTGGAGTGGCGGCCACCTTTTTCTTGTCGCGCGCATTTCGCCCGAGCCCGGCAGGGGACTGGAAGAGCGTATTGTACGAGGTGAACAACATCGTCTCGTTTGCGCGGCAAGAGGCAATTACTCAGCAGCAGGTTCATCGTCTGGTCTTTGCACAAAAGGCAGGGTCACCGGCTGAAGTCTGGATAGAGCTTGAACGTGATGACCCGGAAAAACCTGGGCACAAGCGCTATCAAAAGCTTGCTGCCTCCTACGCTGCGACATCATATACCTTTCCACCTGAGTTTGTATTGCAGGCAGTCTTGCTGGGAAAAAAGGAAATGCTTGCAGAAAATAAGGGGCAAGCATACTGTTATATAGTGCCAGAAGGTTTGGTACAACAGGTTACGGTGCGGCTTGTTAAAAAAATGGCAAAGAATGGCTTGTCATACGAAGCTTCAGCGAAGTATGAATTGAGTGAAAGCTTTGTGATGGATCCATTTTTTGGCACGTTTAGCTTGCAGACGTCATCTCAGCTAGTGTGACAAAATTTTAAAACGGGTTTTCTTTTTTTGTCATCCTGAATCCTGTCCTGAGCTCAGTCGAAGGGTTGTTTCAGGATCCAGAGGAAATTGCAAAAGGCTCTGTATGGACGCAACACTTTTTGATTATCGAATTTGTTATGACTCATAAATCGTATGGCTTTACGCTTATTGAAGTACTACTGGCTTTGGGTATCTTAGCCGCTGTTGCTGGCATTATTGGCAGGCTACAACTGCGGGCGCTGACGCGTGTTATTCACGATCGCAAGGAGCTGCAACATAATTACGTTGCTCGCCAAGAACTTGTTGGATACATGCTTAAGCCACCAAAAAAATCAAAGAATTTAAAAAAAGAATTACCCGATGCGTCAATGACCATCACCACGTATGCTGATGAGATTGCAAAAAAATCTTCACTACGCCAATTTGCCAAGGTAGTAACCTTTGTGCGTGCTCGTGGGCAATGGCAAGAGGGTAAGGTCAAGCATGAGATGCTGCTTACCTCGCTTATGTGCACGGCGGCGTTGGCTAAAAAAACTGATGAGAAGAAGTAGCAATGGCTGGATATATCAGATTCAAGCTACGTACCAGGCTTTGTTTATTAAAAATGGCGCTCGTCCTGAGGAGGCTCGTAAGAGCCGTCTCGAAGGATATGAGTGCCAACAAATCAGCTCTCTTTAGGCGCCCGTATGGTTCGAGACGCTGCTACGCAGCTCCTCACCACGAGCGCCGTAGTATACCACATCAAACATTACGACCATTAATTAGTCGTCCTGCATTTACCATGTTAGAGCTTCTCATAGCCATGGGGTTATCTGCCATTATTCTACTTGGCCTGATGCGCATGCAAAATACGGCAGCACTCTTTCTTGAACGCGTTCAGAGTATTATAAAAAACAATCATGAAGTGGCCATCCTCTTTGGCCAAATGCAGCGCGATCTATCAACCGCATTTGTATTGGTACCCGGCGAGCCTGAGCCAACAGCACCTGATGACAAGGATGACACTAAGGCGACTGGTAAAGATGACGCGGCCAAGGCTGAGTCGAACAAAAAAGCTGATGAGGATAAAAAGAAGCAGGAACGTGAAAAACGTGAAAAAAATGTTTTTGTTGCTGTGCCCGATGAGCATGTAATAAGCACATTGAAAGTTGATAAAAAAAAGGTTGAGGCATTCAAGTCTGTGAGCTTTATTAGTACGAATGCCCTACAGGTATACGAAGAAAAAAAGATTCGGCTTGTGCGTATTGTGTATGAGCTGGTCCCTGATAAGGAGCGCTCACGTAAACACGAAACCCTCTATAAGCTTATGCGCAAAGAGACAAGCGATATAGATAATGTGCGTGCCAAAGAGGATCAATACGCGACACCAACTAAGGACAATCAGGTTCAATCACTGGTTATTGCACGTGATGTGAAGGGCATGTGGTTATCTTACGGGATGCTCAAGGAGGCAAAAAAAGAAATTGATAAAAATAAAAAACAGGAAGAGCCTACGCTGGTGTGGAAAAACTCTTGGGCAAGTAAGGATGACAAAGATACACAAGGCATAGTACCACAACAGATAGAGGTATATATTGATATGCTTGATTATACCGGTGTTGCCGTGCGTTACCAGGCAATGATTCCCGTATTTGCTTTTGGGAAGAAGAAAGAAGAAATCAAGAAGCCTACATTGCAGACGACAGCGCCGGCAGCTGCTACGCCGCAACCAGGAGCGCAGCCTAATGCCACGCCCGCTGGATTGTCGCCGGCGCCGGTTGGAGTGGGAACATGATAAGGCTAAACTTTTTTAAGGCCATGTTAAGGCTCAAAAAAGGCGCTCGTGGTGAGGAGGCCAAAGGCCGTCTCGAACCATACGAGCGTACATGCGCTCGGTATCCTTCGAGACAGCCACTTTGTGGCTTCCTCAGGACGAGCGCTATAGTAGCTAGTCCCGCATTAAAAAAAGGGTCATACCTCTCCCCAGCCTCAGTCCTCGTGTACGCCCTGGGCGCCCTCTCCATAATCCTCTTTCTCACGCAGCTACTCATGCGCAACGTTCTGGTAAACACGAGCTTCATGAAAACAATCAGAGCACGTGAGCAGGCGCAGATGCTCGCGCTGGGTGGCGTACAGCTTGCGATGGCGCAGCTCTTGTATCCTAACGCACTTGATACCAAAAAGAAAAATGAGGCGTCTTCAAAAGAGGATGACAAGAAAAAGGATCCTGATGAGTCGCTTGCGCGTTACCTCGGCCGCGTATTGCCACACATCAATCGCTGGCAAGAATTTAAGCTGACAGATAAAATTGATGGCATTGATGGGCTCATTAAAATTTGTATTACCAAGGAAGCAGGCAAGATAAATATTAATCAGGCGTTTGATTTTAAAAAGATGGCGTTTAAAAAAGAGTACGAGATGCTTCTAAAGCGTCTTGTCATTCCTGGCAAAGTCCCAGCTGGCGGCCTGTATACCGGCCTTACCGATTTTTTAAAAACGCGAAAGCGTCCGGTGGATGACATCTCGCAACTATTATCGGTGAAGGGCCTGGACACGCTTGATATTTTTTATAAGCCGCCCCCCATGCCGACAAAAAAGAACAAGAGTCAGTCCAACGGTGATCTTGCGCTACAAGATATTTTTACAACATGGACCACAGATGATAAGCTTGATCTTTTGTGGCTCTCTGATGGGCTCTGTGCTATTCTAGACATTCGTCGCCCGCATGCTGATGATGCGGTGGCCAGACGTGAACGCTTCAAACAATTTCAGGAGTCGTTTAAAAAAGATGCTATGGGTGATTGGGATACGAATTGGAAAATTGCTGAACCGATCTATGATCAAAAACCCAAAATGATTGCGGACTTAAAGAACCTTTTTACTAAAGAGTTTGGGCCCAAGGTTTTTTCTGTGCTATCTTGTGGTAAGGCGGAGACGGTAGAGCAGTATATGCTTGCTGTTATACAGGAAGAACAGGTAGCATCAGAAGAACAAAAAAAATCATCTGACGATAAACAGCAAAGTACTGGGCAGAAACCTGATGATGATAAAAAAACATCAGCTGTCGCAGAATCTAAAACAGCATTTAAAATACTGAGGGCATATTGGCTCTAGTATTTTTAATACAATGAGGTGTACTAGTGAAGGTCGAAACACGTGTTGGGTTATTTATCCTGACAGCTATTGGCATATTTTTTTATCTGAGTATTAATATCAGAGCCTTGCGCTTGGATAAGGACCAATTCAATACCTTCAGAACGTATTTTGATGATACTAATGGTCTTGCAGTCAAAGCACCGGTTAAAATTGCCGGTGTGGAAGTGGGATGGGTTGACAAGATCCGCTTGCTGGAAGATGGCAAAGCAGAAGTGGGTATGTGTGTTAACAAAAATATTCGCCTGGCAAAAAATGCGCACGCCATGATCCACCAAGATGGGCTTATTGGTACCAAAAATTTGGAGATAGATCCGGGAGATCCGTCAACCGGCTTCTTGTTGCCTGGCAGTGTCTTGGCTATGCCTGGCCGTGCACCATCAAGCGTTGGTGAATTGCTTGACCAGTTTAGAGATATTGCAACAACAATCCAGGATATTACCTCCTCCTTTAAAACGGTGTTTGCCTCAAGGCGTGGCGAAGAGAACATGCGCTTGGCGCTTAATTCTGTCACGCAGGCGACCGATCGTATTGCCGACTTTGCCGAAGTGCTACAACGCACGATGAATAATAATGAACAGAATCTCAACACCATTATTGATGATGTAAAGGGTTCGCTCGCTGAGCTCAGAATCACTATTCCATCCATTAAAGATAATATTGCCCAAGTTACCGGTGCTGTTAATGAAGGTGTTGGCAAATTTGGCGAAGCCTCAGATACGATTAATGATGCCGCCATCCAAGGTAGAGAGACTTTGCGTGAAGCGGGTGAAGTGGTTGAAAAGATTAACAAGGGTAAGGGACTTATCGGTAAATTGATCAATGAAGAAGAGACCTATACCGATATTAAAAAGACGATCAAAGGCTTTAAAGATTATGTCCAGAAGACTCAGTCAGTAATGTTGACGATGGACATGCATAGTGAAAGCATGTTGCGCAGAGAAGACGCCAAAGGGTACTTTGAATTGCGTCTACGACCAAGCTCTGATTACTTCTACCTCTTCCAGCTGGTTGGTGATCAGCGCGGTAGCTGGTTGCGTACTACCGAATACCTGACGCGCAGGGACCATGAAGGCAATATAATGCGTGCTGGTGACTTGAATGTGCCACTTGATTCTAAAATATGGCTTGCCGACCGCATTGACCGCATTTTGCAGACCAAGTATGACATTCTCTTTGGCCTCCAGTTTGGCAAGCGCTTCGATCGTCTTGCATTCCGTGTGGGACTATTTGAAAGCACATTTGGTGCTGCGCTTGATTTCTATGTACCACTGCCAAGTGACAAGGTGCATTGGATTACGTCGATTGAAGCCTGGGACTTTAGAGGTACCAAGCGTTTGACCGACACTCGCCCACACATTAAGTGGCTCAACAAGGTCTTCTTGATGAAGAATATTTATACTGCTTTTGGTATCGATGATATTTATAGTAAGCGCGATTCTAACCCATTCATTGGTGCGGGCTTGCGCTTCAACGATGATGACTTTAAGTACTTTCTGTCATCAATCACGGGCGTGATCAAGCGGTAATGAGGAGTGCGTAAATTAATTGTGCACATTAAAAAAGGCGCTCATGGTGAGCTTGTCGAACCATTTGAGAGCCTCTTTTAATGTTATGCAAATCCGGTGGGAGCTTCGTCAGAGAACTCCCATCCCTCTTCTTCATATTCCTCTTCGTCATAATAGACGAAGGCCATAGGATAAGTTGGTTCGTAAATAGGGTCATAGCTGCTGCTGTAGCAATAAAGCGCTGGTTGTTTCATGGTCAGGTTCCGTATTCTAAGGTATCATGCTGGTATCAGAAAATTTCTCAATTTCCATGGCTAGAATATAGCTAGAATACGGCCTTTAGCAAATTAAGATTAAGATTCTATGCTTTTGGCTTTTTCTTATTAATATATATTCAGTTTGAATTTGTTGCTATGTCTGCTTTGTAGTAGGCACGAAGTTTGAAAATGGTAAGCTCGTCACGTTTAATTTCATATGGGTCAATTTCACAATTTTAGCGCTTACGCTATCATACCGTAACATAAAAATGTAAGCTTGATGTATTGCGCTGATTGTCTTTAGCTTCGGGTACGCATAGACCAAAGGGGAGCGTATTCAACCAGTAATCTGTTGTATTGTGATAATTAGCCTTTGGTTTCATGGTGGCTATTGCATGATAAGCACGTCAATTTCACCGTTTAGCCGAATATCACCTTTTACCTTATGTGCCGCCAATGATTCTGATGAGGCTGCTATGACAGAAGCCTTGCAACACCTAAATCTTGGTGGTAGTAGTCACAATGCGGCACTTGTCCATAGCCACCATGACAAAACTAATAGAATTGGTCGGCATGGTGCTCACCTTGAGTTTGCCAAAGGGAACGTTTTTTTTGATGATATTGAAGGTGTAAGGCATTATTACCAAGAAGAATCGCGAGTCTTTAATCTTAGTTGGTACAGTCAGAGTAATCATCGTGAAAAAAACCTTATTCTATACCGCATGACATACAAAAGAGTAAGCCAGCATGGAGATAATACAGAGATTTTTGTTACCTATGAGACAAATTGTCAACGGGAATATGACGGTTACAAGGCTGGTACCAGTACCATATCAACGTATCGCACTGGTGCATGGGGAACTACTATAGTAAGTTATTACTGGTGCCTTACCGATACAATATACAGGACCAATTTTATTGAAACTGACTCTGAAGTCTATTTCGAGGTAACGCCCCACATAATAAACGAAGAGTTAGTGCTTTTTGAATGTTTGCTTACACATAAAAAAATTAAATTTTTCCTCAGGGAAATAGTGCAGAACGAAAAGCACTTTGCATTGTATCGTGTACTTTTCAGGGATAAAATAATAAACAAGGTAGTATTTAAAACCTACGAAATGTACGAAATACATTCATGTCCTACAGACCGGCACTTATGGAATGACCAAAAGGCGTCTAGCGAAGCAAAGGCTCTACCCGCTTTAAAAAAAGCTTGAGTCGTCGATAATCATTGCCGGTGAGCAGCGTAAAATTCTGGCAAAAATCGTCGATCTGCTGTTGATTAAAAATGTGCTTATCGTGCAGTTGCTTAATAAGCGTCAACAGCATCTCGTCAATCGTCTGGATGTTATGCGCAAACGCAAACAGAAGTGGTAGAAACTCTGATGAGGAAAAGAATTGTGCGATTGTGGTTGGATCGCATTCTTGAACAAAGGTGTGAATCTTTGGCGGCTTTGGTGGGAGCACGTAATAGATATGCTCAGGCGTTTCTTTTTTGCTATACCCCAGCACCTGCACTTTGAAGTGTGTTTTTAAAAATTCAAAAATTTGAGGCTGCTCACGAAGCAGCTCTTCCTCTGTCTTTTGGTAGGCAAAGGGTGTACGCATCGGATCCATGGATCCTGTCTGAATATGCGTAACAACGCCATAGACAGTCAACGCGCTGTCCTGAATGGCTACCAGTGATCCAAATGCGGGAAAATACTGCCACTGCCACGACTGAGCCATGTAATGATCAAGGCAGCTTTCAATAACCTCTGCAAAATATGTTTTAGTGCTGCTCATAGCAACTCGCTAAAGAGCACGTTTTGTGTACTCGCAGGTTGCGCATCATCTTCTTCGTTCGTAAATTTACTAATGAAGCTTGAGCGATGAATAATCGTTGGTCCTTGTGCGCGCAAAACGGTTTGGTGAGCTTTGGTGGCATATCCCTTATGAGTCTGAAAGGTAAATGCTGGAAAAATTGGATCAAGTTTTGTCATGAGGCGATCACGCGTTACCTTTGCAACAATTGAAGCCGCAGCAATCGAAGTAGAAAGGCTTTCGCCAAAATTAAAATGATGAACTTCCAGGTCCTTGTGTCGCATAGTGTTATCCAGTAAGAGCGGCATTGCATCAATGACCACGTATTTAAGCTTTGGCAGCGGAATGGACATTGTTTCAATAAGCTGCAAATAAGCCTTCTTCATGCCATACAGCGTCGCCTGATAAATGTTACGCTCGTCAACGACATGGTTGCTACACATGGCAACCGACCACTGGCAGTGCTTGGTAATCCAGCGGTATGCCTTCTCGCGTTCCTCGGCCGTCAAAACTTTCGAATCTTTTAACAGCGGGTGGTGCCCCTCAAGCGGCAGTATGACAGCACTGACAACGACCGGGCCTGCAAGGCACCCACGGCCGACTTCGTCAATGCCGCAGACGTAGAGCTTTTGCTCCCAGGCACGGCGCTCGAAGGAATTTTTTCTGATTACAGGTTTTTTTATTATTATTGTCATTGTGTCTTTATTTACGTGTTCTCATTGCAAAAAGATAAAAATTATGTAAGTTCGGTGCAGGTTTCGAGTGATGGGACAGAGTTTAACATAATTTCGTGAAAAAAAGGAGTGATGTACTATGCATAGCATGAAAAACTGGTATGCGGTTTTGATAAGTTTGATAGCTATTAATTGGTCGATCTATGGTATGGAAGTAACATCCGGAGCCTCTGATATGCTTATTGATCAACCACATACTCATGGTACCAGCACTGCCACCATGCAAAAACATTCGTGGCAAAATTTGTGCGATGCGCTTTGGCGAGAAGTCGCCCGCCAGCTTTTTGCATTGGACCCTGTTTATGCGGCAGAGCTTACTGCAAGCGTACAAGAATCAACACACGAGGTGTGGCGTTTTTTACGCCTTAATAAATATTTTAATCAATTTTCGTATGCGCGCAAATTTAGAGATTTTTTGTCCTTGTGTCCAGCATCTCGGGGTAGCCGTACTGCGTATGCGTTAGATAGGATAATGACAAACTTTTGGCACATGACATCATCGGATGGCAAGCCCAGAAGGATACTGTCACATTACGCTGATGCTCAGGAGGAGGATTGCTGGCAAAAGTGTGAGAAAACAGAAAGGCAACAGAACCCTATTGAATCCACTGCTGCCGCAATAGTGCGTTTGCTACAGGATAAAGAATTAAGGCTAAGCCATAAAACAACAGGCATGGCGGTGGCAATGCTGGTTTTAGACTTTGCAATCATTTGCAAAGTGCTTGATATGTTAGCATACGAAGAGCAAGAGCGGCTCATTGATGTAATCAAGCACGACCCCGAAGCACTTGAAGAGGAATTGCAGCACGTGCTCTTTTCCACACAACGGCAGGCATTAATTGCACAGGCAAAAGTTGCAACTGATGACCATAAACGACATGCACTTATAAGTCTTGATATGGCAAAAGTAAAATTATTAAAGGCGCGTGACGAGCAGGGGCTTTCAGCGCTACAGCGCGGTCGCTTGCTTGTTCTTGCAGAGCGCGTGTATATGGGAGGCCCTAATTGGCTCGATTTGAAAAGAGAGGCGTGGGAAGACAGTATTCTTTCCTGTATGAAATTTGTTATAGCTTCTGTGCCACTATCACAGCCTGCCATGATTGATAAACTACTGTGGCAAGATGAAAATGGGCAAACGGGATTAAACAGAGGTATACGTAACCACAGTGCAACAGTAGATGAGCTGCGTTATTATCTGGCAGAGGCAGCAACAATTGGCAAGCTTCCTGATGTCCTATGTATGCAAGATGATGAAGGCAAGACGCTATTACATGTTGCTGTTGAACATGGAGAGTCTGCCATCCTTGATGTGCTGCTTGAGGCGGCTCAGAAGGCCGGCAAGCTTGCTGACATCCTTTTTCTTCAGGATAAGAATGAATGCACCGCATTGCATACTGCTGTAGTGGTGCGAAGAGGTATGAATGATGCAAAAAAACCGCGATGCCATGGTATTGTAGGTAAAATTTTAGAGGCGGCAGAAAAGATTGGCAAGCTTGCACCGTTATTATGTGCTACGGATAACATGAAAAGAACAGCGTTATTTTGGGCTGTGCAACAGAGGCACCGTAATAATGTACAAGAAATGATTGCTGCTGCACAAAAAACAGCTAAGCTCTTTGATGTACTATGCGAGCAAGACTTGCGTAAAGAAACGATGTTGCATTATGCAGCTGCTCGTAGATCTACGTTTACATACATGTATATAATAAATGACTTAGTGGCAGCAGCAAAGACGCTTGGTAACGACCAGTGTGAGCAGTTACTTTCCATTGCTAACGGTAACGGTGAGACGGTGCGTGTTCTGCTAGAAAAGTTAAAATATGTCGAGCTCTAATCAACTATTTTTGTCCGGTATTTAAGATAAAGAAACATTTTTTTAAGATTCATACTGAAATTTCCTGGATTTTCTGACAGTCATTGTTTATAGTAGGATGATGAATTTGAATCAATGTTGGCGGATAGAGATTAACGAAGGGATTGTATGTCATCCACAGAATTACGTGTAAAAGAGCTTTTAAGAGAAAGAGGATGGACTACCAAGGTACTTGCCGAAAAGACCGGTCTTTCTGAGAGTTATCTTACACACATCAAAAATGGTACACGTCGTTGGAATGAGGATGCACTCAAAAAGCTGGCGGTAGCCTTTGGTGCGCATCCTGTCGACCTTTTTACGCAGCGTAGAACGCGTACTGACAATGTAGAGGCTTCTGTCAAAATGCCTGAGACGATTAATGTTGACTTGCAGCTTAAGATTGTTCCTGTAATGGGTGATATTCCTTCTAATCCATCACCGTACAACAATCAATTAATGCAAGTTACCACCGGCTACAAAGATATTTTTGTTCCAGTATCTAACAGTACTGATGATTCAATGTTTTGCCTGAGCGTCGAAAGCAATGTGATGGCACCAAACTTTGTTAAGGGCGACTTCCTGATTATCTCCCCTGAGACATGGACACGCTCTGGTGATATCGCCGCCGTAGAATACGGTAACGATACGCCAATCAAGGCCATCATGCAAGTGACCTACATGGAAGAATTTATGGTGCTTGAGTCAGTTAACCATAAGACGCCGCCCGTGGCACTTGTACGTGGTAAGGATCATTTCAGGGTGGTTGGTAAAGTTATTTATCGCTACCAAAAATATCAATAATCCGACGTCTGAATTAGATTGTTGATCATTAAGTTTTTAGAGGCGCTCGAATTTTCGGGCGCTTTTTTTTGTTTGCGCCAATTCTTAATTTCAAACACGCAAGCAACGCAAAAATAAAGCGTTTAATGCCGATCATTGTGTCACTATTTACTTTTCTTATTGCTGAGCTACACTCATCGTCATGTTATTATATGTGCTATTTATTTTCACGCATTAAAAACTGAAAGTTTTTTTTCATGGTAAAACAACAATGGCGGCTATCGATACTAACGGTTCTAAGTATTGTATGTGCATTGAGCAGTCAAACACTTTTTTCTGCGCGTAATGATTATGGACAAACAGCGGCTGAGATTGCTATGCAGGCGGTCGGTGATGCAAATGGCGCAATGAAGACGGCTGAAGATGCTGCTCAAAAAGCATCGAAAGTAAAAAAAGAGTTAAACGCAGTTGCCAGTGCTGTTGAAACCTGCAAAAAACAGGTGGATGTAGCCATCCAAGATGGCGTAAA
This sequence comes from Candidatus Babelota bacterium, assembly GCA_013289515.1. Classification (GTDB taxonomy): domain Bacteria; phylum Babelota; class Babeliae; order Babelales; family RVW-14; genus JABCZU01. Next base: position 37,398 of record JABCZU010000010.1, read on the forward strand.
AAAAGCAGCCAAGGCTGTGCAACAGGAAATTAAACAAGAGCTGCGAGATCTATTAACATTAGCAAAAACATATGCGGATGCGGCGGCTGATACCAGTAGAGCAACACATCATGAACTGATGGCTAATAAGCAAGTTCGCGATGCTATTTTGACCGACCATAATAACAAAATTAAAGCCTTGGAAGCTGAATATAGACGAGAACGTCAAGAAATGGCTGAGCAGGTTAAGGCCGATTTTCGTAAGGCCAATGAGGATAATACGCGATGGGCTGAGGCTGAAAAGGATCGGTGTGACGTTGAGCGACGAAGAAAAGCAAAGATTGATGAAGATGCTGCTCATAAGGCACGAGCCGATTATGCTGGCGAAGTAACGCGAAAAAATAATGAGCAGATGGCGAAATTAACGCATAAAAATAATCTAGAGCTTGAGGCGCAACGAGCTAAGAGCGCCAAAGAAGAGAAGATTGCTGAGATAGAGGCAAAAAAGCGACTGGGTGAACTGGACAATGACAGAGCATCTCAAGAGCGCATAGAGAAGACACGGGCTGAATTAGAAGCGCAGGCAACAACCGAAGTTGGTAAAATTGCCGCTGTCCAGAATGCCCAAGCTGCAACCGAGATTGGGAAGGCACAGGCTCAGGCAAGCGTTGATAGGCTAGAAGTGTACAGCAAATTTCTTTCTGATCCACAAAAAATGGCTGTCGCCACAACGGCTATAGCTGCAGCGGCCGCCGGCATTTATTTTGCAAAGCATGGCGCGCCCGCCTTCGTCAGTTACCTGGTACAACCAAGTGTTGTCAGTGAGACATCTAAGAAGAGCTACTTTGGTTGGAAGCAACCAAAAAACAATCTTAATATCAATGATCTAACGTTCACCCCCGCGCTGCAAAAGCAACTATTCGATCTTGCAGCACAAGTGCAGACGGCGCATAAGTATGACGAAAATTTACCGAATGTGATGTTCTATGGTCCTCCAGGAACGGGTAAAACGGCGTTCGCTAAAGCATTGGCATATTCTTCAGGCCTTGATTATGCGTTAACATCCGGTTCTGAGTTTGCAAAAATTACTGACCTGAATATTGCTAACAAAGAACTGCGCAAGCTGCTCAATTGGGCGCAGACAGCAAACAGCAAGGGGTTGATTGTCTTTATCGACGAGGCTGAATCATTGTTTGCTAACAGAAAGCTGCCAAGCACCACCAAGCGCGTACAGGACTTTATCAATACCTTCTTGGCCTTGATTCCTGAAAAGTCACAAAAAAAGATGATGTTTATTTTCGCGACAAACCATCCCTTCAAGCTTGATGATGCAATCGTTAATCGTATTGGTACCAGCATAGAGTTTACAGTGCCAGAACAGGCTGAACGCGAAAAGATCTTGGCGAAGTACTTGGTGGATTTTGCAAATCAGAATAAGGATGCGGCGGTGAAATTAGCGCCGGCTATTCTATCTAATCTTCCTGCGTATGCTCAGCGTCTGGCAAGCCTGTCACCGCGTGCGATTAAGTATGTTGCTGAGCAAATGATTATTCGTGCTCGCCGTCAAAAGCCTGCGCTGCTTGATCATGATGTTGCCAGCATAGTGCTTGATGAGGCTAAGGTCAGCGTCCAGCAGGCTGAGGCATGGGCACGTGAGCGTGAGGTGTGGGTTAATGACCAGCTGCGCGCGGCGGCCGCGGCGTAGGACGTAATGTTTGAGCATTAGATTTTTAAAATAGGTGAGGGGCACCGGAATTTTCCGGTGCCCCTCACCTATTTTTGTTTGCGACATTATTTTGATTTTGCTTTGTACTCAGACAAATACTTGATTCTTTCTTCATGAGTGGGGTGTGATGTGTATATTTTGTCCATATCATTATGCAGCATTGATTCTTGAGATTTGGTGAAAAAACTAATGAGGCCTTCTGGGCCAACAAGCCGCGCTGAGACCATGTCGGCCTCTTTCTCGGTTTTTCTAGAATAGGCTGCAGATAACGCTCTGCCTGCTGTTGCCCATAATCCTAGGCCAAGGCCTATTCGTTTGCATGGGCCGCATACCATTTTGTTTGCAAGTTTTTTACCTGCATACATTGTTAAGCCGGTTAGAGCAAGCGATTTTTCTACATGTCTGCCTTTGATATGCCCTAATTCATGTGCTACAACGGCTTCAACCTCTTGCTCATTGTACTTATTCAGGAAGCCTTCTCCTACGACACAGCATCCTTGCTTGTCGCCTAAACTAAAGGCGGCAGCATTGTTGTAATAGGGGCCTGTGGTTGTACCAGATGAATAACGATTGAGTGAATGATAAAATTCTCCAACTAGCTCTTGGTTTATTCCTTGAGCGCTTTTTAATAATGTGGATAATGAAGGCATAGGCTTCTCCACATAAATGGAGGGTGTAGGCATGGATAAGGCCTTAGCCTGCTTGTTGATTATAGCGTGTAATAAGGGTGCTGAGCTCTGATCAACGGGACAATATATGTGGGCTAGTGCGAGTTTGGCCAATGCCATAGAGCTATTTTCTAAGTCCCTTGGAGCCGGCGACTGAAGGGTCGCGGCCTCTTTGGCATAAACATTCGTATAGAGGTCAGGTTTAGGCGGCGTTGACCAAATCAACGATTTCAGATAGGTGAAGGTGCGTTTTGGCAAACTTCCCTCATTATTACCGGGTGCTTGCGTCGCAGCCGCAATAGGCCCGGTAGCAATTATCAGCACGCCAAGCATCATTGTGCCGGCAAATAGCATCTTTTGGTATGTATTCATATGAATAACCCCTCATTTAATTAATTCCTCTTATTTAATTATCAGATAACAGCTTAGCAAATAATTTCAAATAATAAAAACGGGCTATTTTGATTAAAAATGGGGGTTGGGTGATTACCAGAACCTCCTCCCGAGGAAAAATTGTTAAATTCATTGTAACGGTGTTGCTTATATGGTACAATTAGGCTTATAAAAATATGTGTAAGGGGTCAATGGAATTAAAAATTAAGTACTACCAAACAGCATCAGGCAAAAAGCCTTGTAAAGAATGGATTAACAATCTTGCTGATACCGTTGGCAGAATGGCGATTCGTATGCGACTCAACAGGGTGAGATTGGGAAATTTTGGGGTATGTGAACCAATTACGAGCGAGATTAGTGAGCTCAAGTTTTATATTGGGCCCGGTTACAGGCTGTACTTTAGTAAAATAGGGTCTGAGGTTGTACTTCTCTTGTGCGGTGGAGATAAAGGGTCGCAGAACAAAGACATTGCAAAGGCGAAGAAGTACTTAGAGGATTATAAAATACGTAGATTAGATGGAGAATGATATGAAAAAAAGTATAAGAAAAAAAATACCACCAACTGCTGATTATCATGAAGAGCTTATTGAATCACTAAAAGATCGTGATGAAGCAATTGCCTACTTAAATGCAGCATTGGACGAAAGTTTTAAAGGCGATGAAGAGTCCCAAAAGCTTTTTCTGATGGCACTCAGAGATGTTGCCTTAGCGCAAGGTAATATAACTGATCTTGCCAAGCGCGCACATTTGCGTAGAGAAAATATATATCGCATGTTATCTGAAAATGGCAACCCTGAATTGCAATCTATTGCAGCGCTACTACATGCAATGGGATTTCATCTTAGCGTCAATTAAAATATTTCTATAAGATTAGATTCCTGCGTGCAATGTCTGCAAAATTTTCACTGCATCGCCAACAAAGTAGGCACCAATGAAAATCAAGATGCCGGCAGTAATCAGCGAAATGAACGCCAGCTTTTTTGGTGTAATAACGGTATGCAGCCTGCTTGCAGCATAGGCAATAGCACTTAGAACAACCAGCGAACCAAGCGTGGTCATAAGGCTGCCCATCATCATCTGTGACCGAGTGAAAAATTCTTGCGTGTGCGGCATGAGCTGCGACCCGATGAACATAAAAAAAATCAGGGTGAGCGGGTTCAGGATGGTTGATATCAATGACTTTGCAAGGGTTAACAGGAGGGTGTCGGCCGATTGCCGCACCTTAACGTCGGACAAAAACTTATTGCGTTGCATGATCATAACAATGCCAAAAACCACGAGCAAGATGCCACCGGCAAGGTCAATAATAAGACGCGAATAATCAAATTCGTGCAAGATGCCCAGCGCCCCCATCAGGCCTAAAAATAGGAGAATGCCATCGCCTATTGCCGCGCCAAGGGCGGTAAAAAGACCTTTGAGAAATCCGTGCAATGCGCTGTTATTGAAGGTTAAAATAAAGATGGGGCCAACGGTGCATGATGCTGAGAGCCCGACTAAAAAACACTTACCTAAAAACCAATAATCCATCGTAACTCCCATAATAGGCGCTCGTCCTGACTCTTCGTAGAAATGCTTTGTGTTATTTTAGCACAACAGGTACAATAAAGCACATCTTTACTTATATACAAATTTACAATAGCAAATATTTTTATTGCAAGGGTATTATGATGAACGCACGACAGCAACCTTCTATTGCGTTTGGTACCGACGGCATTCGTGGCAATGCGCAACAATTCCCCTTTACTGACCAGGCATTATACGTACTTGGCAGGGCACTCGCCTTGTGGGCGCGGCATACATACCAGGTTGCCAAGCCAACAATTTTGATTGGGATGGATACCCGTGTATCTGGTCCACGCATAAAAAAGGCGCTAGTGAGTGGACTTACAAGCCAGCAGGCAATAGTGTTTGATGCCGACGTTCTCTCTACTCCCGCTGTATGCAATCTGGTTAATAGCACCGATCGTTTTACAGCCGGTATTGTTATTTCAGCTTCGCACAATCTTTATCAAGACAACGGGGTCAAAGTTTTTGGTGCCGGGCGCTGTAAAATGTCGGCCAGTGATGAACAACTGATTAAGCAATATTTTGATGAACAGGTGCTGCAGGGCGATGACTATAATCAAAGCGATTTTTTAATCTACGAAGATTTTCACCAAGAGGCGCGTGATCTCTACCAAGCGCAGCTCCTAGCCCGCTTTCAACCAAACTTTTTATCAGGAACCACTGTTGTTCTTGATTGCGCACATGGTGCCACCTATCGCATAGCCCCAGCCATATTTCGTGCGCTGGGCGCCACTGTATACACCGTAGGCACTGAGCCAATGGGCACCAATATCAACGATTATTGTGGTTCTACCCATCCAGAACTACTTGTTGAAGCGGTCCTTAAGCACCGAGCTGACATTGGCTTTGCCTTTGATGGTGATGGTGACCGCATCGTGGCGGTAAACCGTCATGGGGCAATAAAAGATGGCGATGACATGGTAGCCTTGCTTTCCACCCAGCCGCCGTACAATGAGGCGCAAAAAGTTGTTGGTACCGTGATGAGCAACCAGGGCCTTGAGGCCTATTTAACCAGCTGTGGTAAGCAGCTTGTGCGTACCAGTGTTGGCGATAAGTACGTTGCCCAAAGTCTTGAGCAAGAAGGTCTTTTGCTTGGTGGTGAACCATCGGGCCATATTATTATGCGCGACTATTTGGCGACCGGTGACGGTGTCTTTGTGGCATTACGTATTTTAGAAACAATCATTGCCACCAATAATTGGGATCTTGAATCATTTAACAAATTTCCACAAGTGCTGGTCAATGTGCCGGTTGCTTATAAAACATCTCTTGATCAGCAACCATTTACCAACATTATTCAGCACCATGCTGCGCAGCTAGGGTCGGGCAGATTATTGGTGCGTTATTCTGGCACTGAGCCGGTTCTGCGTGTTATGACTGAGGCGTCACAGTATGACATTGCCCATGAGGTCGCGCATGAGCTTGCTGTGCAGCTGCAGCAGGCGCTTAGTCTTGCATCACAAACGAAATAATAGTATTAAAAAAAAGAAAGGCTTATTATGAGCGCGTTAACCACCATGAAAAATGGTCTCATTTTTGTCCGCTCAATGTTTTTAAGTGGACTCTTTACCATTATCCCCATCGCCGCAACGTTGTTTTTTATTAATTTTTTATACGGTATTGCCTTGCGCACATTAGAGCCATTACGCAAGCTGGAGCCCGCTTTTTTACAGGCAATTCCAGGATCACAATTTGTGATAGCAACGATATTTATTCTCGTTATCGGGGCTATTCTAAAGGTCTTCATTGTCCATCGCATTATCCACTATGTAGAAGGCTTGGTTACCCGTATTCCTTTGGTCAGAATCGTTTATTCATCCGCCAAGATCATGGTCGATTTTTTCAAAATCCCTGACACAGCCGCTGTTGCCTTCAAGCGAAAAGTGGTATTGATCCCCTATCCTAAAAAGGGGCAGTACCACCTAGCCTTTTTGCTAGAATCGGCGGAAGATACCTACGAAAAAATTATTCCCCAGGCGCTCAAGCATTATGAGGGTGAACGCTATGTTAAGGTCTTTATGCCTAATTCACCAAATCCTACCAGCGGCTACTTTTTTATCATGCCGGCCGATGAGATTGTGCAGACCAACATAACCTTTGAAGAGGCGATCAAGACGTTGGTATCGTGTGGTTTGATTACACCAGAATCGCTTAAAAATAATCCTGGGCCGATTCTTACGCCGCTCTTGGATGATTATAAAATATAATCCACTACTTGCCTACTTGACCAAGCGCCTGTGCGGCTATATCGGCCTTCTTACCGTGCTGCTCACCTTCCTCTCATTGGCCATAGAATTTTTTGAAAAATTGCTACGCGTTACGCAGGCAACAGCTACTCAGGTCATGCATTTTGTCTGCCTGCTGACAATCCCTACCCTGTGTAATCTTATGCCGGCTATTGTCATGCTTGCCCTAGGCCTGACACTTAAAGATCTTGTCCAGCGAGGTGAATGGGATGCCATGCTTTTATTGGGCATTGTATCACGCCGTCTTTTTGCCTGGCTGGCACTCAGCAGCCTGGTGCTTACCGGCACAATGTTGATTATTAAAGAGCGTTACAGCCAGCCGCTGGCGCGCAAGGCACAGCGCATTAATGTTATGACACTTAAAAAAACGGTGCCAATGTCTGTGATGTCCGATGCCTGGTTTATGGTTGATGAGCAGACGCTTTGTCATTGCAGGGCGCTTGATATAGCACAACTCGTTGGGCATGATTGCCTTATTATTAGCCTGGACCAATCATTTACCACGATTAAAAATATAGCGCCCGCGAAGGACTTAGTCTTTGATAAGGCTATCTATTTACGCCTGGATGCGCAGCTTCAGGTCCATCAGACGGCCGGCGTGTTATATGCAATCTACCTTTTTACCTGCCCGCTCCTGGGGCTCTGGCTCTTCATGCTTGCCTATTGGTATAGCCGGCTACGGTGGTTATTGTTGTTAGCCCCTTATCCAATACTTATGGCACTTGCCGCTATTTTTTCACGGTGCTAGCCTGCGCTTTGGGGCTTGAAAAAAAAAATTATTTGCATACACTGATAAGCCTATATTTCGTGTATTTAACGGTACTGTAGGGCCATTTATAATCATTATGCACGGAGCATAAGAGCCCGCCAGGTACTACACCCTCTAGAAGGAATAATATTTTATGAACGGTTACATAAAAAATGCTTTGTTAGCATTAGTTATCGGTTCAGTCGTGTCATTATCAGCTGCAGAGCCGGCACCAGAACAGGCGTTATCAGAAGGTCTTGCGCCCGATGCTATTGCTGGGCTAGATCAAGAAATTGGTGGCATACCGGATCTTCAAGCAATCCTTGATGGACTTGCTGGACTGCAACAGCAACAAGGCAGTGCTCCGGTTAACGTGCCAACACCGGTTGATGTTCATGATTATCTTAATAATACGACTGATTTACCGTTTCTTATTTTTAAATCAGCATTGGGTGGAAAGTATCCGTTTACCGTTAAAGTTGATCCGCGTGATAACACCATGACGATCCTGCTTTTTGGTACGTTTGATACTGATGAAGAGGTTGTCAAACCGGTAAAAAATGCCAAGGGTCTAGAAAATTTGAAGCCACTTCGTCTTGAAAAAAAATACGCTGACCTTAATAGACAGGTCGTTAGATCGTATCAGGGCTATAGAGAGACGTACGCAACTACATTTCTTGAGTGGATATTTAAAGAGACAGGGCTTCTGGTTGATTATACCTATGAAGGCACCCCGCTGATTGATGAATACAGAAGTAACATGCCGATGAAATTTGTGCTTGCTAATGCGGCTGAATTTACTGCATTAAAAACGTATCTACAAACAAATATGCAAACTGCCGGTATTGCTGCAGGTGCACTACCAAAACCTGTATTGCTTCTTGAGTTCATGGACAGTCAAGCACAGCTTGGCCAAGATGATGTTGATTTTATCAATACCTATTTCACCCCGGTCAACCGCCAAGATGCTGTCGTTAAAAAATTCTTTGATAAGGCTCAAAAGCGCATTGATGATCTGGTTGCTCAGACTGCTAGAGCAAAGGTAATGCTTGAAAAGACAATGACTGAAACATTGTTTAGAGAGTTTGAAGAATTGACCGAAGGTGGCGATGTCAAGAAGCTCTTTACTGGACTGGTAGTATTGACCGCTACGGTTGTCTTTAAACAGTGGCTTGGAAAAAATTGGCATTCCCTGTGGCATGATGCTGCTGATCTAGTTACAGATAAAGCAAAAGAGCATGGTACCGTTGTTATGGATCACGGTAAAAGCTGGTTGTGGTTGCCTAAACCGTAATGAGAGATTCATACGCTACTAGCTAAACAATTTCTAAGAGGGACTTTAATCGGTCCCTCTTTTTTTCTGATCATTACCTTTTTTTGTCATCCCGGACTTGCCTGCCCGGCCATAGTGGCACGAAGGCTGGATCCGGGATCAAAATATTCCAGCAGCTTTTCACGCAGCATCTTTCCTATTGACCCATAACACCAGGTCGTGTAACTGTGCTCCTTGGTGTCAGGAGGAAATGTGTGGGCGTCAATGCTCAGGCAGCCAAGCAGATGCCGTGATAATGGCATTACCGGCTGCGCGCCGCGCACGTCAGCAGCTGAGACCAGGATTGTCAGCCGCACCAGGGTGCTGTCAATATGACCATCATTATAACCACAGGCCGCTGCTGCGCTTGATAACAGTTGTAAATAATGCTGGAAAAAAATGGGGAGCAGCGCATCATTTTTATGATACTTTTCCCATTGAATCATAATTTTACCAAACTCCCAATGCATACCAACAATAATAGCAATCATCTTTTGTTGCTGATGATCAATGCCTAGGCGCTTGCAAATGTTGTTAAGCAAGACAGATATATCAATGCTTGAGTAATTATTGATTTTATAGAGTCGTTGCCCGGTGATATATTCAAAGCCACTATGCGGATGGCCCGGCTTGCCGGGATAGGCAAAGTACAGGTCGCCTGCCTTGCCTATATCGTGCAGCAACGCTGCGAGCACTGCCGTCTTGTAGAACGATGCATCAATGCCATCCCACCAAACATTGCCATCTTTAAACCATTTGTCTACCGCCAGCGCAGTCCACAGTGAATGCTGGTACAAGCTGCCTGAGTGGTGATCAAAGGTGGTGGGGGAGTATCGTTTAAAGTCGTTTAAAAGGGATGCAAGATTGGTTGGCGCCTTGGCATAGACGCTGGTGCAAAGGGATAATGATGTTATTGTTATGATTATTGTGGTATGGATTATGTAAGTGATACGAGATAGCTGATTTATCTTCATAGTCATTTCTCTTTTTTATGAAAATGATGAAAATTATTTTGCCACGCTTCGTCTGGGTTGTAGGCCTCTGTTGTTTAAGTAGATCCTGAAACAAGTTCAGGATGACAAAAAAGGGAAAGATATTTTCAATGTTGTCACACTGACTTTGAAATAAATTCAAGGTGACAAAGGGCGGCAGAGCCATCTTTTTATTTGTCATCATAACTCTGAAATGAATGCATTTGGTAAGGGGTAGGTAGTCTCCTTGATTTGTCATCCTGAACTTGTTTCAGGATCCATTTCAGAATCAGCTTCCTTAAAATTAATCATGAAAAACATCTTCAGGAGAAAGCGTTACTTTTTTCGCTGGAAAAAAGCAAGAAACTCTTTGTTGCCAGACGCGGCACCAAGGATGGGTGAATCAATAACGCCGATAAGATTAAAGCCAAATTCAGCCATCCCATCGACAATCTTCTTAATAACCTTATCATGCACGGCAGCATCTTGTACAAGGCCACCAGGGCCAACATCTACACGATCAGCCTCAAATTGTGGCTTGATGAGCGCGATGATGTTGCTGCTTGGCTTAAGTAGCTGGCTTACGGCAGGCATAACGCTTAACAGGGAGATGAATGATAGATCGAGTGTGGCCAGATCGACCAGCTCGGGAAGTTTGGTAAGTAATCTAAGATTGGTCTTTTCTAGTAAAACGGCACGCTTGTCGGCGCGAATTTTTTCATGTACCTGACCATGACCGACATCGATGCCGTACACACGCTTTACTTCATTTTGAAGGAGACAGTCGGTAAAGCCGCCAGTGGAGATGCCGGCATCAAGGGCGGTAAGTCCGGTGACATCAATACCAAAATGTTGCAGCGCACCTTCCAGCTTCAAGCCGGCACGACTAACATATTTTTGTTCTTGTTCTGTCAGGACAATGGTGGCGGTGGTGGCAATAGGGCTGCCCGCCTTGGTAACACGCTCGCCATCAACAAAGATCTTCCCTTGCAGGATAAAGCTTTGAATCTGATTGAGTGTTAGCGCAGGATATTGCTCCTGCACTAACACATCAAAACGTTTTTTTACTGTTTTAGCCGGCTTTTGCATGCGATCATTAAGGCTTTACTGGTGCCGGTGATTTAGACGAATCTGCAAGCATGCCTATCAGTGGCGACTTAGGAAAGAAGTAACGAGCAGCAAGCATATCCTCATCTTTAAGGATTTTATCTACCGACATAACCGCATACAGGTTGTTATCCGTACGCAATGTGACATAGCCGGTCTGCTTGCTCTTCACAATCGCACGCCTAAACTCATCAAGTGTTTTAACGCTCTCGCCATTGACCTCTTCAAGAATGTGGCCAGGGCGCAGGAAGATACGTGTTTTAAAGGCCTGTGAATTTGGCAGCACGTGAGTGATAATCAGGGCCGGGTCATATTGTGCCTCAATCTTGCCATAACGCACTAAATCAGGTGCACGTGGAATCAGCATGCCTACATGATTGAGCGTCAATTGCATAACAACCATGCCGCCAATCATTTCATAGGCAGTAGACTCTGACTCAAATTCTGGGTAGATCATACGCACCGATGGCAGATTTTTGTGCTCAAATTTGAAGCTAAATACCTTATGGGTACCCTTGCGATAAATTGATAATTCAATCGTATCGCCAACTGTTAAACGGTTCAGGTATTCAAGAAGCGATGCCTTGTCCTCACTCCATGGCACATCAATTTCGCCGTACATATCAACGTCGTAGCCGTTAATGCCGTAGAGCATGTCCCCCTCTTTAAGGCCGGCCTTTTCCATCAAGGTGTCCTTAAAAATTTTGGTGATGTACCAACCACCCGGCGGTGGGTTGCCAAGAAATTTTGCCATTTCTGGTGTTGCGGGCGCGAAGATACAGCCAAGGACCGGCTTGCGGAGGAGCTTAACCTTGTGTAGGTCTTCAAGCGCGCTCTTGACCTCATTGATTGGAATGATGTAGCCAACATTTTGTGCTTCAAGAATACCGCGGGCATTAATACCAACAACATGGCCGTTGGTATCCAGTGCCGGTCCGCCTGAGTTGCCCTGATTGAGTGGCGCGGTAATCTGGATAAAGCCTGAGCTGCCTAGCTTTTCGCGACCACTGACAATGCCAAGGGTGCTCTTTAGACGAGTTTGGCCGAGTGGATAGCCAAGTGCCAAAACTTCCTGCGAGCGTAGCACATTGTCAGAGTTGCCAAGCTTGAGGTATGGGATCCTTTTGATCTTTTTTTCAATCTTTTCTTTAGACTCTTTGGTAAGACGCAGGAGTGCGATATCGCGTTCTGGCGCGACACCAACAATATCAACATCAAAGCGTTCAAGGCCAAAGGATGGGATTTGGATCTCGATGCTACTTGCCTGTGCCACAACGTGATAGTTAGAAATGATATTGCCATTATGATCGACAAAAAAGCCACTGCCAACGCCCTCGCCCTGGTCCGGTGTTTTGTATGGCTCTAGCCAGTTAAAATCGGCAACGTGAGCAAAGATCTGTACAACGGTGTCTTTAACTTTCTTTTGTACGTCAAGCCAGGTGCTGCCCGTAGGTGATATAACCCGTACCGGTGCGGCAATTTCAGGCTCACCAGAAGCGGCAGCTTTTCTTGTTGCTGCTACCGATTGGTAGACTATATCGGATCTGCGGGCATGAAAGAGCGTGCCAACGCAAGCCGCAATAGAAAGCAGTAATGACGCAATAATCAGTATTTTTTTTGTAAGATCATTCATCGAAAATCCTTTGTAAGAAAACAATGCCGATAAAAGGCTAGTGTAACAAAGAATAATAAAAATGGCCAAAGGTGGTTTGAGAAATTATAAGGCCAGAGCGCATTGGTTAAATCGTCGCTCTGGCCTTATATGTTTTATGTATTTAATGTGCTGGATTGATGGATTGATTAAGGAGATTGTAATAGGCATTGGTCCTATTAAGCATCGCCTTGTTTTGAACCTTAATTTCATCTTTATGAAGTGCGAATTCATTTTGATATGCCGTTGAGCTAATGATTTTATTGATAAGCCCAGAAATTTCAGATACGCCTGTTGTAATACGTTCATTAAGTC
>JABCZU010000011.1 GCA_013289515.1 Candidatus Babelota bacterium
ACTGGTGATTCCTAGAAAAATTATCTCATCTAAATCTTTAAAATCAACACCCTGATCACGTTGATCAATATACGCCCTGGCCGCATAATATTGTGCCCGCTTCGCAAAACCGGGTTCACGACCAACCTGCATCTCAATTATCAGTTTACGGCCATTGGTATCACGACACATCACGTCAACAATGGTATTGCGCAGTGCTGCTATTTCAGGATTTTGTGATGTTTTTAAAAAGGTGACATCCTCGATGGGATTGGTTGTTCGTGCAAAGATATCGTTGAGGAAATGGATAAGAATATCTTTGTTGCGCTCGGTACCAAAGATACGTTTGAACGCTAAGTCATTTTTTGGATCTAAAAATTTGCTCAATATCATAACGTTTTCGCCTATCTTTGGTGTCTTGCGGTTACTGACAACACACATTACTTGTTCCAATCGTATTATAAGGACATACGCCTTGTCAAATGCCGAATGTATTACCAGGCAATCTCGCTAAATGGGCAGTCTTTGCTCTTTCAAGGAGGGGTGGCAAGCCTTTTAATACTCACCAACTATGTCGGCCACGTCCTCGATCATATAACGATCTTCCATTGCCAAACGATCTCCAGTTACCATCTGCTTCTTTTCCCTGAAATGGTCAGCAAAAGCGGGAAGTCGATCGAGAAGGCCGCTCTTTAGCGCAAGGTCTATGGGCGTTTTGCCATCATCATTTTTAATCAGTGGATCAGCTCCTGCGTTTAGCATTATGCCAATAAGGGAATTGATCAGGGCAATATATTGCTCAGGATTGTAAACTGCGCATTTAACAAGATCATGAAGTGCCGTATTGCCATGCTTATCTTTTATATCAAAAGAATGAACTTCCCTGTTAGCATTGAGAGCTTCAAGTGCTTCATTAGTGACTTTATCAGCTGCGATATTATGATTCTGTTGATATGAAGCAGAGCGCTGATAAGGCCATTTTAGAAGGCGCTTATGAAGAGGGCGAAGCGGCGGGGGAACTGAAAAAAGCCCGCGCAATCGCTATCAAGCTGCTTAATGCCGGTGTTGACGTTGCCACAATTGTCGCTAGTACCGACCTTTCTCCTGAACAAATCCAAGCACTAACAAATGGCAAGAGCCACTAGCTCGTCCTCCACGCTCCTCCTCTTTTTATGCCTATACAGGCCATGTTCCGCTCAATGCCCTTTCCCAAAAAACCGCTCAATGCCCAACAAAACATCAATTTTCACGCTTTTTCGCAACATTTAAATACCCCTTTGACGTTGCACCGGGCCCATGATAAACTATTCCTAATTGAAATAATCATCGCCATTGATTGGTTGATGAATATTAATGTAGTAAAAAAATGTAATTTTATATGTAAATAATTATGGGGGTTTTCATGAAAACAAAAATATTGCTTGCGCTAAGCCTAGTACTCATGTACCAGCACAGAGCAAGTGCAACTATTAATCCACTACATGTGGCAATCGAACAAAATGATACCAAGCTTGTTGAACGCTATTTGGATGGGCTCAACGAGCCTGGTACTAACAATACTCCTGGCCATTGGGCTGCTTACAATGGCGCTTTAGATGTTTTAGCCGCCCTGGACAAACGCCGCCTATTAACCAATAACGTCTACAATGCTGCAGGCCTTACCTCTTTGCATATGGCCGTGTATAATCCCAATAAAAATACCGCTGCAGCCATCAGATTTTTAGCTTGGCTTAGCAACACAAACATTAATGCTCCATGCAAACAATACAAATCTACACCATTACATTATGCTGTCATGTGCGGCAATGCTACCGCCGTTAACGCGCTACTAGCATTCAACACCATCGATATCAATGCGGTTAATACCAACGGACAGACGTGCCTTGATATGGCGCGTACCGGTGGGCATACTGCCGTCGAACAAATTCTTTTAGCTGATAAACGTCTACATTGCGTACAGGATCGCTTTACAGGCAATAATCAGGTAATGGCAGTAGTGCAAGAGCAGCAAGAAGAACCGCTTTCACCTCAAAAAAATGAACCAACAACACCTCACAGTACAGCCAATTCAACACCGAGTCCTACACCTTCAACAGCCCCAACAGCTGAAAATGATGACACTCCATCGCCAATCAGTGTTGACTATTCTGATATTCAATCTGCTGACACTACAAGTGATGATGCTGCATCGTCAACAACATCAGAAGATCCCGATAGCCCATCTCTTCAACCAGTGATCACCACTGAACAAAACACAGCCAATGATCAAGCAAGCGATCCATTTGAAGAGCTTTTTACAGAAATTAGAACAACAGGACAGATGCCCGCAAAAGAGCGCCTGGTAAAATTTATTCAGGATTATCCCGATTGTATCAACAAGCAATGCGAAAACTGCACATTGTTATTCACCGCTTCGCTGCTTGGTGCCGTAAACCTTGTCAAAGTACTGCTTAATGCAGGGGCTGATGCAACAATCACGGGCCTTGACGATAGAACGCCGCTGGAGGCTGCCAATGTTGATCATCTGACTACTATTTGGAAAGAGCAGGCAGCATTAAAAAAACAGAAAAAACGCGTGCAACACAACAAGCCAAAGTTGGAAGCCCTGGCGCTATCAGAACAGAAGGCAATCATGGTTCGTGAAAAAATTATTAACCTTATCCAGCGCCGTGACAAACAAAGCCAAGAATAAATATTTTTTGTGATTTGCAAACCTTGATCATTTTGTTTACAATCTGGGCAATAGGCTTGGTCATTATCTTGCACTCCCTTAACCATCTAAAGTAGTTGACACCATGAATATCATAGTATTTATAGCATCAATCGCTCTTGTCATCATCAATCACACATCGTTATCCCCGTCGTATTATCAACCCGGCACTCTTAAAAAGTCCACCCCATTGCATAAAGCAGCGCAGAAAAATGATGTACAGGTCATACAAAAGGCCATTGATCAGAAAGAACCATTGGATTGTCTGGATGAACTTAAAGAAACACCTCTGCATAAAGCGGCTCAAGCTGGCAGTTATGATGCACTTGTGCTCCTCATCAACAATGGCGCCTCTATCCATGCGCGCAATGCTGCAGGGCTTACCCCGTTACACTCTGCGGCCATGTGTAATATTGGCGCTGATGAGAACATAGAGGCAATCATTTTCAGCCTTGTGCAACAAACAGGAGCTGACCCCAATGTTGTCTGCTCAGATGACAAGGCAACCCCCTTACACTACGCAGTGCGTCATGGCAGGATTAATACCATTACAACATTGCTACGCTGTAACGGTATTAATATTAATGCTGCTGATAAAAACGGATGGACTCCGCTACATTATGCCATGCATTATGGCCAGGAGCCAGCGGCACATATTTTGCTACAAGATCAACGGCTTATTATTGATCAGGTTAACACAGCAGGCCATTCGCCATTGAAAATGTGGCGCGAAATGGCAGCGCTCATGCAAAGGTGTAATATCAACCATAACAATATCACCCTTGAGCTAGCACAAGAGGCTATCGCCCTTGGACACACGCAAGAGGCCATTGCCACTGCTATTAGAGCTGAATTGAAGCGCAGGAATAGCAAGGCTGTTACACCGGTCAAAACTCTCTTGGCCCATACTCCTGTCGAGCAAGAAATTATAGCAGTAACGCAACCTGCAGCAATAGAAGAAATAATAGCCACACCACCTGCAGCAATCACCGTTACACTGCCGCCCCTAGAACCAATACTAGAGTCGCATGCTGTTGCCAAAGAGGAGCTCCATGTCCAGGCTAATAAGCCTAAAAAACAATCACGGGCAGAGAAGAAGGCTGCGACGTCAGCCGACTTAGATGATCTTTTTTTGCATCAGTCTGAACACCCAGGGCTTAACAGTCCGCAGCATAAGAAAAAAAAGCAATCGACAACGTCGCCACAATCGGTATCTAAGGTTGCTAGGAGGCCAAGCGCAAAACCAGTAATCCCATCACCCACCGCCATGCGGGTTGAGCAAGCATATGATGCGGTGTGCAATGCCTTAGAGCATGCGGACATCGATCATCAAATTAAATTGAGAGAGATGGCGCTTATCCAAGCACTCTTCGCGCATCCTCACATTGATGCAATAATGCTCAATAACAGTATTGTCAAATGTCCTCTTATACCAAAATGTTATCTCAATGGCGACACGCTCTTAAACATCTATGTGGATGTTGGCAATTATGATGCGGCAAGCATTATCATACAGAAACAAAAATATGCCTCCGTTATACTCAATACTCCACGGCAAGGCACAGAAGATGGGCCCTTGCACATCGCCATAAAAAAACACTACTTTAACATAGCCAAGCTTTTAATTGATCAAGGAGCCGACGTTAACGCAACAGCACACGGTAAAACCGCACTTGATGTTGCCCTGATGGTTAATCAAAAAATGCTAAATGCCGATCGGCTACAGGCCTTAATTGGCCTGATCGAAAATCTGATAGATCACGGCGCCTATTACACATTTTCGTTTGATAAGGATATTCAAGGCACCAGACAACACCCCCTTGTTTTCTACGCAAAGAAGGGAAATCTTGCGATGGTCAACGCACTCTTAAGGACCGGCGATGTTACCGTTGTTGGTCTTGCTATGCGTGTCCTACAAGACTTTCCTAATAAAGAAATTGAAGAGGTATTAATGCCCTACATGCGCATCAGGACAACGCTGGAGATTTTACGTGTGCACGGCATCCCCGGTGACGCAGAGCTTAATACAATGCTTAATGAGAATCCTGCACTGTTGAATGCCCATACATGTGGCATAACACTCTTATTTCTCGCGTCAATTAACGGGCAGATTGATTGCGTTAAGTTCCTGCTTGAAAGAGGAGCCAAAAAAGCTATAGGTCCCGGGGTTTGCGGAACGTATCCTATACATGTGGCTAATGGTAAGCAAGTAGATGATTGCAATGACCGGATAGAAACATTAGAAAAGCGCATTGCGACCTGTGATGCACACAACAACACATTAAAACAGGGCTTGCAGTTCAAGCTTAAACAAGTGATCGATGACCCTAGTGCCACGGCAAAATTACAACGGCTTCTTGCTTCTTGTGATGAAAATAACGCCAAACAAAAACAGGCATTAGAAACTGAACTTGCTGACTTTATTAGCGGCCCCGATAAAGAAGCGAAGCAAGGCCGTGATGACATTCGTCAATGTATCCTTACCTGGGGCGTTTGAGCTCTTTTGTAGATTACTGTGAATTTTTAGGGCAATGACAATTGTAAGTTGGTATTGATTCTACTTGAACGTCACTTTCCCCTGGATCCAAGAGCCTGTCCTCGATTCAATCGAGGATCAAGCCTGGGATGACGTTCTCTACGTTATACTTTTTTCGAAGAAGTATAAAAATAGCATCACTAACATTATAATTAATCTTAGTTCAATCATCAAAGTGCCTTTAGAGTAGGGGATATATATTCATGAGTAGTATTAAAAAAATCGGCAAGGCTGTGATCCTAGCTCTTTGCAGTGTATGCATGCCATTGAACAACTACGCCGCGTATGGAGGAGGTTGCGGCAATTACACAAATGTATCTTTGGAAGAAGATGCGGCTGTCAATGCCACTTTAACGCAACAGGACTGTTATCCTCTTCATACCGCGGCAAAAAAGTCAGGCGCTGGCCTTTTCAAGGTAACCCTTCGCATGCTTTTGAAGAATGAAAATGTAAGTGGTACTGATCGCGAAGCTGAAACCATTTGCCGGTATTATCAAATCAAAAATCAATCCGGCAATAGCCTTTTACACACAGCGGTTATAGCCAATAATCTGCCAGTTATTCAACATATGCTTGCAACCGTCGGCTTTGACCCCAATGGTGATTCAATATTGTATCAAATTTTAAATGAGCTTGGAACTGCGCTTGCAGACCTTAAAAAAATTAGAGACCGCATCAAAAAGATGGTTCCGGTACCATCAATCCCATACAGGCCTGCAAGCAGCCTCACGGCAGAGCAGGCGCTTGATCTTAAAACTCATCAGCTTGCAGAGATATTTTTTAACTGTCTTGCTACTTCACCATACCCTATCGGTAATGTTAACCATGACGGCAAAACGCCAATGGCTTGTGCTTTATCACTCGGTGTACAAACAGCGCTATATAATAAAAATGTTCACCTCTACTCCCCATTGGTATCGGCATTTAAACTTTTTTATAAGTATAATTTTACCGAAGCTTTGCGCGCTTATTTGGCTGTTGCTGAACATAAAACAAATCCTGAACTCAACCTCAACGCGCCAGTTTTTGCTGGCAAGACACTACAAAAGCATGCTGCTACCATGCCTGGACACCAGACATTTCTTGCGTTGCAAAAAGAAATTGCCAAAGGTAAGAAAAAAGAGGATAAGACAAAACGGAATACTATTTTTATATCTGGATCCTGAAACAAGTTCAGGATGACAAAAGGGCTCAATTTTTGTCATCCTGAACTTGTTTCAGGATCTAAAATTTATTAACTCTACATACATTTATACGTCGAGATTTTTTACAAAGTGCGCATGCTTTTCGATATACATACGACGATCTTCAACATCTTCGCCCATGAGCGAAACAAACCATTGATCAGCCTTAATAGCGTCTTCAATACTTACCTGTAAAAAGCGACGCTTTGCAGGGTCCATGGTTGTTTCCCATAGCTGTTCTGGATTCATTTCACCAAGACCTTTATAGCGCTGAATGGTCATCAGGCTTTTTGCGGTCTTAATGATTGCGTCACACAGAGAAAGCACACCGATGGTCGCTTCACCGGCATCTTTATTATTAAGCGTAAAAGTCCAGCCTGTTTTTTCAAGGTGCACAAGCGGCCTATAAAGCGCAACCAGCTTTGCTGTCTCTTCACAGTTAAAAAAGCGTAATGGAACATCCCATACCTTTTTAAGCTCTTTAAAGGTAATGAACGCCTTAGTGAGTTTAACATCCCCCTCTAGAGACATTTCACCCTCTTGGTCCTCTTGGGCCAGGCGGGAAATTTGATACTTAGGAAAATAGCTATCAAGACGCTCGGTAAGCTCTTTATTATTAAATTTACCAAGTTCCCAACCACTTGCAGCCAAGAAAGCGACCAGTTCATGCGTATGCGAACGAGCCACTTCCATCTGGTTACCAAATGTTTCAAGTTCACGATCATATGCTCTCAGATCACTCAGCAAAGTCTTCCAGGCTGCATCATTGAGTTGCGCCCCATTAATAGTAAGCGTTGCACCTTGTGCTGCCCAATCAAATAAAAAGCCCTTTAACTCAGAATCATCTTTAAGATAACGTTCATTGCGCCCTACTTTTACCTTATACAATGGCGGCTGTGCGACATATAAAAAGCCTCTTTCAATTAGTGGCCTCATATAGCGGAAAAAGAAGGTTAGGAGCAGGATCCGGATATGGGCACCATCAACGTCCGCATCAGTCATGAGAACCGTTTTATGATACCGTACTTTATCTGGATTACACTCTGCATTGCCCACACCAGCACCAAGCGCCGTAATTAAATCTTTAATTTCATTGTTAGCAAGAATTTTATCAAGGCGCGTTTTTTCTACGTTGATAATCTTACCCTTCAGTGGTAGCACTGCCTGGGTAAAGCGATCACGTCCTTGCTTGGCTGAACCTCCTGCAGAATCTCCCTCAACGATGTAAAGCTCTGACTTGGATGGGTCCTCTTCTGAGCAGTCGGCTAATTTACCGGGTAGCACCGATGATTCAAGCTCGTTTTTACGACGTGTTAGCTCACGTGCACGCTTAGCAGCTGAACGCGCCTGTTGGGCAAGGACAGCCTTTTGCAGGATCTTTTTGCCGGTCGTAGGGTGTTCCTCAAAGAACGTATCCAGGAATGCATAGGTCCAGGAATCAACAATGCCTTTAACTTCGCTATTGCCAAGCTTAGATTTTGTTTGGCCTTCAAATTGAGGCTCTGGCACTTTCATGCTAATAACGCAGACTAAACCTTCACGCACATCATCACTTGAGAAGGATTCGTCCTTGAGCAAATTAAATTTTTGCGCATAGCGGTTACATACTTTAGTTAAGGCTGATTTAAAGCCTATTTCGTGTGTGCCACCATCCAGCGTACGAATATTATTCACAAAACTAAAGGTCTGCTCAGCAAAGCCATCATTATACTGCATCGCGCATTCGAGCATGTAATTGTCATCACTGCGCTCAAATTGCAGGATTTCTTTAAAGATTGGTGTCTTTTTAGCATTAAGATATTCGATAAATGAAGCTATGCCGCCCTCAAAATAAAAGGTAAGGTCTTCTCCTGAGCGCTCATCTTTTATGCTAATATGAAGGCCTTTGGTTAGAAAGGCACGTTCACGAAAGCGCGCTGACAGTATATCAAAACTAAGATCAACACCCTCAAAAATGGTTGCATCTGGATAGAAGCGCACGTACGTACCACGTTTATCGGTAGTGCCAACCGCTTTAAGTGGTGCACGTGGCGTACCACGGTCATACCATTGCTCATAGATCTTACCATTACGGAAAATTCTTAACTCAAGAACGGTTGAAAGGGCATTCACCACTGAAACCCCAACACCGTGAAGCCCGCCAGAATATTTATAAGAATCTTTTTCAAACTTACCGCCAGCATGCAGCTTGGTCAGTACCACTTCCGCGGCGGAGATCCCCTCTGTTGGGTGAATGTCTGTTGGAATACCACGTCCATCATCCTCTACAGAGCATGAACCATCAGCATGCAAAATAACATTAATCTTTGAACAGTGACCACCCAATGCTTCGTCAACTGAGTTATCAACAATCTCATAAACTAAGTGGTGCAACCCTGTTGGACCGGTAGACCCAATGTACATTGCCGGTCGTTTACGTACAGCTTCAAGACCCTCCAGGACCTTAATGGCACTGGCGCCATATTCATCACTAGCAATTTGGTCTCTAACAAGTTTGTTTTTCATCTCATCCATACAAAAACTCCATACGCAACGTTCAAGCAATAGCCTCTACTTCGCCCTCTGGGCTCCGAAGAGCTGGCTCCGTCACTTAATAAAAAATTTCACGCACACAAGCATTTAAGATAAACTAGTTGTTTAAACGCGTGCAATCTTCACGCGCGTTTGGTAAGTATAGCAAAGGCTGGCCATTGTATCAAAATATGTGGAGATATCGTGCAAAAAATGCATACAAAAGAACTTATTATGAAAAAGGCGCTCCTGCAAGCACAGCTTGCAATGCGTCATAACGAGGTGCCAATTGGTGCTGTTATTGTTGATGCAGGCGGGGTTATCATTGCTCGTGGCTATAATAAAATCGAGGCAAAAAATTGTCAGACCGCACACGCAGAGATAATTGCTATCCAAAAGGCTTGTAAAAAAATTGGCGATTGGAGATTGAATGGTTGCTGGATATATGTTACTCTTGAGCCTTGTTTGATGTGCATAGGCCTCATTCAGCTTTCACGTATTGAGGGAATTGTCTTTGCGGCGCTGTCTCCACTATTTGGTAGTGGCCTTAGCAATCCAAAAAATCTCCCGCTATATGCGAAGCATTTGGAAATTGAAAGAGGCATAGGCGAAGAAAAAAGTATTCAACTTTTGCAAGCTTTTTTTAAGAACAAGAGAAAAAAGAGAAAGGGCGGTAGTGAATCAGAGGGCCGGCTTTATTGAAAAAATAAAGCAAACACTTGTCAACCGTAAAAGTGAAATTGATACGCAACTTGTAATGCAATCTCATGAACGACTCACCGATGGCGTCGTACAGGATAGTGGTGATGAAGCGCTCTCACTTTCTATGGAGAAACTTCAAGACTCTCTGCAAAAAAGTGAGCTTACTGAGCTTCATTTAATTGAAGACTCGCTTGCGCGAATTGATAAAGGCGAGTATGGTGTATGTGTTGATTGCGGAGAAGCAATATCAGAAAAACGCCTTGATCATTTTCCCTATGCGGCACGTTGCATAGTGTGTCAGGAAGCGTTTGAGCAATAACAGAAATATGCCGGCGTAGCTCAGTGGTAGAGCAACTGATTCGTAATCAGTAGGTCGTCGGTTCAACTCCGATCGCCGGCTCCATACTTCGCCAAGGCTTCGTATGGCACGTCCAGCCTTCGCCCTTCGTGGCTACGGCTGGGCATCACGCATCACCGGTCGCAATATTGACTAATTGGCAAAGTAGCTAGTGGCGCCGTTTGAATCTACTTTACAAATACGTGCGCTTTGAGTAAGATACTGTAGAATGCAGTGTTTTACTGTGTATTTAGGATGAATATTTTTCTATCAGTTGGTTTTAGTTACAGGTTAACATTCTTATGAATAAATCAGCAGTTTCTGTCGCTGGCCACGGGGTTGGCCGTCGTAAAGCGTCTGTTGCTCGTGTATGGTTAAAGCCAGGCACTGGTAACATCGAAGTTAACGGCAAAAATTATAAAGATTATTTTGACACATCTCTTAACCGCACCTTGGTCGTGCAACCGCTTAAGGTTTGTAATGCCGAAAGAGGTTTTGATGTCTTGGCTTCTGTCAATGGTGGCGGCACAACAGGCCAAGCAGGCGCTGTTCAGCTGGGCATTGCTCGTGCACTTCTTGATTCCAACGAGAATCTGAGAATTACACTGAGAAAAAATGACCTTCTTACGGTAGATTCTCGTATCAAAGAACGTAAGAAATACGGTCAAAAAGGCGCTCGTAGAAAATTCCAATTCGTCAAACGGTAATAATTGGTGTGCTGTACTGGCTCTAACCAGTACAGCATTACATAGACGCCTGGCCGTAACCATGCGTACCATCCACGAGTTTAACTATAGAAGTGTTACATGTGTGGTATAGTTGCATCCGTTGGCAATAAGCCTTGTCGTCACGTTGTACTCCAAGGCCTTTCTCGTCTAGAATACCGCGGCTATGACTCCGCAGGATTTGTCTGCATAGATCAAAATCATCCCTACTTCAGCTTCAAAAAAGAGGCCGGCGGTGTTGCCCCAATACAAAGACTCATTGAAACAGCCACTTTTGACGGTGTCATAGGCATGGGTCACACACGCTGGGCCACGCATGGCGTGGTTGATGAAGACAATGCCCACCCTCACTTTAACTGTAAAAAAAACATTGCGGTTGTTCATAATGGCATTGTCGAAGGACATGATGAGATCCGCTCACAGCTTATCAATCAGGGTCACACCTTCAATTCATCAACCGACAGTGAGACTATTGCCCACTTGGTTAGTAGCCTACACAGCGAATACAATGACCTGCATGCAACGCTTGTAGCGTTGACCACCAGACTCAAGGGCGCATACGCGCTCATTTTTCTTTTTGAGCAATACCCAGACACACTCATTGTAGTTCGACACCGATCACCAATGGTAATTGGCATCGCCGAGCAACAGATGCTGGTGGCTTCCGACTTTTTAGCCTTTTCCGACATCACCAAAGATGTCATCTTTATGCCAGACAATACCTTTGCCTTAATCACAAAGGACACTATCAAGCTCTTTACCTTTGACGGTGCCCCATCGTCATACCAGGTAACAAAGGTCGATCATACACACAAGCCATTGGACAAAGAGGGCTTTGAACACTATATGCTCAAAGAGATCTATGAGCAGAAACGAGCCATTGCCCGCACCATTAACTTTTGCAAAATTATAGGCAGCTCTGTAGAACTGGAAGGCACGCTCCATAATTTTTCTTCAATCCTTCAGCAAAACGATGCCTTATGGCGACAACTAGGGCTTACCAAAGATCGAATAAAAAATTTACGCTATATCAACCTCATTAGCGCCGGCACCTCATGGCACGCTTCGCGTATTGCACAGTTCTTTTTTGAGACAATTTGTAAAATACCAACGCGCGTCTACCTTGCTTCTGAATTTCGCTACATGTCATTTTTTGATGAGCCAAACAGCATCTATTTAATGGTGTCACAGTCTGGCGAAACAGCCGATACACTCGAGGCATTACGTCTCCTCAATTCATTTGAACAGCAAACCATCGCCATCACCAACGTTGCCTCCAGCACCATGGTACGCGAAGCACACGGCTTTATGCTCATGCAGGCTGGACCGGAAATTTCTGTCGCCTCTACCAAGGCATTCTCCACCCAGATATCATTACTCTACTGGTTAGCACACCGCATTGGTCTTGAGCGTGGTGAAGTTGGTCAGGAACAAATGCATCACGCAGAAGAGGCGCTTATGCTCGCCGCCGAAATCTTAGAAACATCCATAGAAAATTATAAATTTAAAATTGTACAAGAGTTGGCGCCTCATTATGCCACCTTCGACCGATTTATCTTTTTGGGTCGTCACATTAGTTACCCATTTGCTATGGAAGCCGCACTCAAATTAAAAGAGATTTCCTATATCTTCGCGCAATGCTATCCAGCAGGCGAACTTAAGCATGGACCGATCGCATTAGTTGATGAAAAAACACCGGTCGTTATTTTTTCTGTACTTGATGAACTTATTTATCATAAACTCGTATCCAATGCCAACGAAGTGAAAGCGCGCAAAGGACATTTAATTGTCTTTGCCTTTGAGGGACAAGACGAGCTTATCAATTTAGCTGATTGCCCCTTTGTGTTGCCGCGCATTACTCCATTGCTTGCACCACTTGCAATGACCGGCCTTATGCAGTTTTTTGTTTATCACATAACGCGCCAACTTGGTCATTCTATTGATAAGCCGCGTAACCTTGCAAAGTCAGTTACCGTAGAATAGAAAGGACGTAGTATGAATTTAGAAATGGTTGTAGCCTTTGGCCTGTACATTTTGGTACTCGGCATCATTGGCTTTTTAGCATACCGACAAAGTAATGCTTCAGCAGATTTTACCCTTGGATCACGCTCACTAAGTTATTGGGTCACTGCGCTAGCCGCACATGCCAGCGATATGAGTGGTTGGCTTTTTATGGCCTTTCCTGCTGCTATCTATGAAAAAGGCATGATGGAAGCATGGACGGCTGTTGGGCTTACCTTTTTCATGTGGCTGAGTTGGAAATATGTCGCCCCAAAATTGCGTTCTATGACTGAGCATTACCACAGCGAAACACTTCCTTCATTTTTTGAGGAACGATTTGGCGATACTTCTGGCACGTTGCGTCTGGTTAGCGCCTTCTTTTGCTTACTCTTTTTCACCTTTTATATCGCCGCAAACTTTTTTGCACTGGGACATTTATTCGATGCTATTTTTAACGTAAGCTATACGACCGGCATTGCGATTGGATCACTGGTTGTCTGTTACATCCTGCTTGGCGGATTCTTGTCTATTGCATGGATCGATTGCTTTCAGGGCATCTTTCTACTTGGCATGATCATATTAGTACCATGCGTTGTATATGGCCACGTTGGCGGTGTGTACAGCCTCATTGAACAAGCAAATTTGCGCGGACTATCTCTAAGCATTATCCCGCGCTCATACACTGAACTTTTGAATGCATTGATGACGGCCAGCTGGGGTCTTGGATACTTTGGCATGCCGCACATCATTACTAAATTTATGGGTATTAGAGACGTTAAAGAGATGAAAAAGGCTATGCACGTTGGCATTGCCTGGCAAACTGTTACACTGCTGGCTGCGGTGAGTGTTGGCCTTTTGAGCATTGCCTATTTTCCAAATGATCTTGCCCAGCCTTCACATGCTTTCATTATCATGACTAAAGAGCTCTTCACACCATTTGTCGCCGGTCTTATTTTATGTGCCATTTTGGCTTCGGCCATCAACGTGATGGGCGCACAAATTCTATCCTGTGCATCAGTCCTTGCTGAAGACTGCTACAAAAAATTTGCCCGCCAAACTAATAAGGTAACAACAGCATATCACATTATGATCGCTTCTCGCGTCAGTGTGCTTGCCATCTGCCTTATCGCCTTTACCTACGCCTACTTTAATCGTGAACAAACTATTTACGATCTAGTGCTCTATGCCTGGACTGGCCTTGGATGTTCATTTGGTCCCTTAGTACTCGTAGCCCTCCATACGCAGCTGCGCAACAAATACGCCGCACTTGCTGGCATTGTTGTTGGCGGCCTTACCGCTGGCCTCTGGCCCTTCTTTAATACTTCAATATGCGCCATGATTCCTGGTTTTGCATTCAGTCTGGCAGCCATCTGGCTGGTAAATATGATGACCAAGTCTGATAAAATAATGGCTCCCGCCGTTAAGGATATGTATTAATCCATATCGCTTGCTCCTGCATTATTTCCTTGTGTGTTATTTGCTTGCACGGCTTGCAAAAATGCAACAATCTTAGCAGAATCTGAATCAGCAGCCTTTCCTAGTGCATGATACTGAGCAACTCTCATAATCGTGCGCCCACTGCTAGATGTGTCATTTGGACCAACATGATAATCATTAATCACTTTTTTTAGTCTATCTAACGCGTATTCCTCTCCCCTACCAGCTGCCTCAATACACTCAAAAGCTAGTCCTATGCAATCTTTCTTAAGTGCCGCAGGGTTCGATCCAGGGCCTGCAAGATATGCCGCAATCCTGGCATTATTTGAATCGGCTGGCTTTCCTTGTGCATGGAACTGGGCGATGCTAAGGAGTGTACGGCCGGTGCCTGACCTACTATTCGCGTTGACCTCCTTTTCTCTAACAGCATTTACCACAAGCACCCAATCACCATCTTCAATGGCCGCTACAACATGGCCTATCATTCTCTGCTTAAATTCATCGCTACTTATGATTGGGCTTACTTGACCTATAAAGTTACTGGAAAAGCCCCCACCCCCTGATGAGTGCATGGCAGATAACGATGAGATGGCTGAAAATACGACTACTGGCAATAATGCCTTACGTGACAACATCTTCATATGTTGACCTCCTATAAAATTAGGTATATTAAACAAACACCCACACCTTGCGGATGCTATCCTAATAATGGCAGGGACCAAGCCTTAATGTCAATGATTATTAATAATTTTATAGTGATTTTGACGTGCAATCTGCCAATTAATTGACTGTCTGTAACTAATGGCGATAGCGCCAACTTTTTGTAGATACGCAATAATCGCAAGATCACCCCTCCCCTAAATCAGCAAAGTATTCTCTTAAAACGGGTATCGATGCTATCGTTAATACCGTGTTTAAGTTCTAAGGGGAAAATTTAGGGGGCAATCTATGATTAGGACAACAATCTTTTTATTTGTACTATTTCTCACCATTGGCAATACATCGTTTTGCGCAATACAAGGCTCATCGGCGCCTACCCAAGCAGATAGGGCGCTGATTGATCGATACAATCAAGACGCCTTATTTAAGGGGGCCTTTGAAGGGAACATAGGCGCTATAAAAAAATATCGTTCTGTGGAAGGCGCCTCGCTTATGGCCTGCGATCAACAAGGCAGTACACTCTTGCACTGGATCGCACGCGGCGGGCAAATAATATCGCTTAGCTACTTAATAAGTACTATGGATAATCAAATGCTCCTAGCATTACTCAAAATGTCCAATAAAGTTGATAAAACGCCGCTGCACATCGCGGTAGAAAGAGATTTTTTTACACTAGCCAACCTCCTTTTGGAAGCGCAGGATCGACTAGAAGGCGGCAATCATTGTGTTACCATAGCGCCAACCATACTCAAGGTTTCTATCGCACGCAACAACATTCCCCTGTTACAGCTATTGTTGTCGTACAAGGATAATCAAAACATGTCTTATGAAAGCGAATATTATGATGAATACAATGAGCTTATATGTTATGCAGATGCAGTGAAAAACAAAGAATCTGTGCAGCTATTGCTCAACATCTTTTTGGGCGAGAATAACAACAACCTGTCTTACACAGCATTTCATGAACAGGCTTATAAAAGATTTAAAAAACTTATAAACCACGCGATTGTTATGGAAAATGCGAAATTTGGACAGATATTGCGAAACAATTGCCGTGAAGGTTATTACACTCGCCTGTGCCTTGAAGAGCATGGCATGATGCTCTAAATGCCCAAGCTATGATCGATCGTCCACAAGCCAGGCGATGGTGCTGTTATGCACAACCTCAAGACCAACCGCCTGATATTCAAGCAGCTTTGTTGGTCGCGAAACCCAGTTCATCACATCAGGCTCGCGAAATAAAAAACCGGCGTCAGCCGCAGCCAAATACGTCAGCAAATCTTTGGCCGGCACGCCCAGTACGCGATAGCACGCAGGCGGAAGCTGCAGGCGTATAAGTTCTTGCGTAAAGGCCTGGTGGTCACCGGATAACACCAATAGCATTTTGGCGCTGTCTACCACATACTGATCAGCAAAAAATTGTAGCGTCTGGGCTGTGCATTGCCAAGGCTTGTACGAGCCACTGTAGCAATACACATATGCGGTGGCAGGGATGTCTAGCTGCGCGCGTATGCGCTCTCGCCACGCAGCAGCCTGTTGCTTATCAACGGGGGCTATTAAATCCCGCTGGGCAATATATACAGCCTCTGGATGCGCATGGAAGTGGCGCACCAGATACTCTCTGAGCGCAGGACTGACTGCCTCAATTGATACAGGCGTCGATATCCTTCGAGACGGCCACTTCGTGGCCTCCTCAGGACGAGCGCCTTTTCCCCCATCATCAAGCATTTGAATGTCTTGATGGCCCTTTTGTGCACCATAAACAGCAGCCTCAATCTGTTTAAGCATTGTATAACGCCAGGTATGGTACCAACGCTTCATCAAAGCTTGTTCACCACGCAAGTGGGCATAGCGATACTCTTCACCACCAAGGCCACGCGCCTGCACCGTAAGCGCCGGTTTTTTTTCAAGCCGCTCAAGTGCCCATTGCACCAGCCAGCCGGCCAGCGGGCCACGGGCAAGGATGGTGTCGTATGCTGTTTTTTTGAGCAACGTGCCAAGCTGCCAGCCTCCTAGCAGTAACGATAACGTCCCAAGAAAGGGCGGTCGGCGGTATTGATGCACCGTAATACCGGTTGCTTGCGGAACAATGCGTTCAAGGGCCAGGGGCGAAATGAGCGCCCGCTCAAAGGAGATCAGTGTTATGGCAAGCGATTGGTCCTGACGCATGCGATCAAGCAACGGCGCTAAAACCTGGCTTTGAAAGACGGAATTGGTCATGCCATCATAGATTACTACCAAGAGCTTGTTGTTTGACGCATCATTCATTTTTTTGAGCTTTCTGGCTTGGTTGGATTTTTTTCGCGGATCAATCTTTAACAAAATAGCGCTTTTGTTTAAAATTGCCCACTTTTTTCTACAAAAATCCAACAAATATCAACTTTGTTATCCTGTTTGACATTATTATTTATTTGAGATAGGCTGAGCTCATGTTTAAATATTTACCGTTTACCCTTTTACTAAAAAGTGAGGTTATCATGAAGTATACGAATGTTTCGCGTTTGATGCTAGTAACGCTGTTATCTACGGGCATTTTCTCGGAAAAAGCTCTTGGAATGACGGACCAAAACAGCTCACCATCCAATGGCACTGAATCAAATAAGCGAAAAGCTCCTGATGCTGCCAATGATTTGGCAATCGCACAAGAATTGGCCAAAAAACAACGATTAGACGATGAAGGCCGATCATTAGCAGAAGCCTTGTCCAATGACAGTGATAATGAATTTGACCAAGTTCAAGTAGGCCCTGGCAAAAATAGCGAGATGAATAAGCATCTGTGTAAAATTGCCATTTTAGAATATATGCACTGGGGTAGCTCCAATGACAAACTTGGTGCAAAAAAGCTAGCACAAATAGAAAAATGCTTGCAGGACCCTGCAGTGCATACATGGCTTATAACAAAGATCGTGAATCCACGAAGTGCTCTTTATAAGCTACTGTACCTTTCAACTGTTTCCCAAAAAAGAGAACAAATCTTAGCGTTATTGTTTAAACAACAACAACAACAGATGCGTATTGATGCTGTGCACGCACCTATTGCACAACAATCACCTATTGCACAACAAGCAATGCCCCTACTACGCCAAGGCTTCGAAGGGCAAGCTGCACCAGCCGCCCATCATCCGCCCGTCTTCCCTTTCCCCCAACCGCCAGTCCATTATTTACCCTTCCCTCCTGTTCAATCTCCTGTTGCTCGTCCGGTACCAATAAGACCGATACAACTATTAACAAGCCCGGTGCATAACCAGCATCAATCCGCCTTTTCGGGAGCAAGGACCTTGCCAACAATCTCTATTGCACCTGTGCCGCTACCTGTAGCGCAGCCAACACATGTACCAGCTGCGATACAAGCAATAACGGTAGCAACAACCTCTTCTTCTTTGCCACAACAACAAGGCCTGCAAGAACAGGCAAGCTCCTCATCCCTACTACGCCCCTGCTCCGATCCGGTCATCCCGAGTGCCGAGCACGGCGAGGTGTATCGAGGGACAAAGGGCTACGAAGGGCATGCTAGCGCTGCGCCACTCCTATCTCCATCAACAGGAAAGGCCGCCTTTACTAATCAACTCAAGGCA
The DNA here is from genome assembly GCA_013289515.1 of Candidatus Babelota bacterium. Taxonomy (GTDB): domain Bacteria; phylum Babelota; class Babeliae; order Babelales; family RVW-14; genus JABCZU01. Next base: position 18,358 of record JABCZU010000011.1, read on the forward strand.
CTTATTGCAAAAATGAGTCTAGACGATTATGTCGTTTCTCCCGATGATATTGCACGGGCACACTCTTTACTTAAAAGCGGTGCAAATATTAATAGCCGAGCAGGCTGTTATAATGCAACATTGCTGCATATTGCGGCAGTGCGCAATTTACCCAATTTTGCACAGGAGCTTCTAGCATTGGGTATTGATATGACCCTTAGGAATAGTGACAATACCAATAGTAGTGGGGGGCGAGACGCCGTGCAGTTAGCACAAAGTTTTGGCAACCATGACCTAGCAATATTATTAGCCAATCATGCAGCAAAAACTGAAAAAGCAAAGCGACAACACAATAGAGAACTTACCGAATTTCTAATGAACGAGATTGAGCGTCTGAGCAAAAAAGGAGCTTTGTTGGACGCACACACACGTGACAACATCAAACGTTTATTGGAGGGCGGTGCAAATATCAACGTCAAGGGGCCCTTTCCTCATGCTACAACGTTACTACACCTTGCGATAGCTCATAACGCTTCTCAAGATCAAGAGATTTTAGCGTTTATAGAATATCTTTTGGACAATGGAGCAAACGTTAAGGCTACCAATGCCTACAAACAAACACCTCTTTATTTTGCCAAAGCACAACCAAAGACGCTTGAAATGTTGGGCCAACAATGTGAATCAATGGGGCTTTCAGAACTTGCTCAGCTTGCACAATCAGATCACGATGATGACGACGATGCTTGCCCTTCGAAGCTCGAAGAGCGAAGTAGGGATGATGATGCTACTGAGAGTGAGAGTGATGATGACGTGCCTTCCAAACCTACTCTTATCAATGAGGACATTGAAGAAAGGTATATTGAGTTGTGCAACGAAAATCCTATGTTTGGCTGCGTAAAAATTATGAAAGCTTTGAACGAAAAATATGGTATCATCCTCTCGCACAGCAGGTCTCAGCGCATGTTTGAATCGCTTGTGAAAAGAAAGCTCATCACATGGACTAAGCGCTGCTATGCACAGACGACAAAGCTCAATAATAATAATAATAATAATAATAATGCTTCGCTTGCCCAGCTTGCACAAGCAGATCACAATGATGACGACGACGACCTGCCTTTGATTAGCAGCACAGCACCGCTACAACAGGAACAATCAAAGGACTGCGCAACCAATCCTCAAAACACACCTACTATGAGTGCTGAGGATCTTGAGGCCAAATATATTGATTTGTGCAATGAAAACCCTACATTTGGTTACAGAAGAATTATGAAAGCTTTGAACGAAAAATATGGCACTAATACAATCACACAATTCAAGTCTCAGAGCATGTTTGAATCGCTTGTGGCAAGAAAGCTCATTACATGGGCTGGACCCCGTGCGCAAACGACAAGTGTCAATGACGATAAAATCGCTGAATAGCCTGTGCTCAACATAATTTTACGCAGCACATTTGAACATAGAAATATTGATCGGCTTGTGAAGCCAATGTTTAATCATTTTTTTAGGAGGTTATTATTATGAAGATGCGCACGTTATTACCAGGGGTCCTAGCCGCTTCTCTCATTATTCAACCGCATGTGTTTGGTATGAACATCAATGGTCAGAGTGCCAATCAAGAACATGGCCAGAATGACCATGCTTCGATAAATTTACAAACATTTCTTGGTGGTAAATACGCAAAGCTTAAGAAGCAATATGAGGACTTTGGCAGAAGGTGCAATTTGGGACAAGCTGATATCGATTACAATGTAGCCCATTTTGCTGCCTCTGAGGGCCTGACCGGGCTATTGAATGACCTCATTGGACTGTGCAATGTCAACGCGCTTGATATAGAAGGTGGCTGGACACCATTGCATTGGGCTATTTATGCAGGGCAGCCAAAAATCGCTAAAACACTGCTTAACTTTCCTGGACAGGTAGACGTTAACAGACAAAATAGGGATGGTCAGACGCCACTACTTTTTGCTTTACTGAGACACAACTACACCATGGCAAAAGATTTGATCAAACATGACGCAAAGGTATCAATTAAGGCCGCAAATGGCGCTTCACCATACACCTTAGCAAATACTGATGAGCATATGCCAACGTACCTAAAAACTATGATTGTCCAAACTTATGCCAACCAAACAAGCTTAAAGATACTTATGAATGGTAAATATGCGCACCTTGATCAAGATTGTAGATCCTTTTGTCAATCGCGCCTTTTGGGCAATGTTGATATATCTGATCATATGATCTGCTTTGCCGCCTACAAAGGCTTGGATGACTTGCTAGCCGATTTCATTGATCGTGGATACGATATCCATAGACCAGATGCTAAATTTGGCTGTACACCATTGCTTTGGGCTGTTATGGGCAACCGCCTAGAAACTGCAACAATGCTCCTTGATAACTATTCAGAAACGAGATCTTCTCTTGATGTACAGGTATACATTAATGCCAAAAATAATGCTGGCGTTTCACCACTATGGGTTGCCATGGACGCAAAGAACAATCGACTTGTAAGGCTCCTCATTAGTCATGGCGCAGGAGGAGGTCAATGGCATCCAATGGCCTTCAACCTATGCTTTAGTATGCGATAATCCCGCTTTGTACAAAGATTTGAATTTTTAATGTATAACCCCTACTTCGCTAAAGCTTCGTAGGGCAAGTCTAATGGAGGATTTTTTATGAAGACAACGTTTTTACGCTTAGGCGTCAGTGTTTTATTAGTGACGGCGACTGCCAATGCAGTACATGGTATGAACAAGGAATCAAGCTCAGCATCAAACGCTTCGAGTTCTACCGTACCAAGTGTCCAGGAATTGATCGATGCCGTTTGTGATGGGAACGTGCAGAAGGTATTGGAATTGATAGGCAAAAATACCGACATCGTAAATGCTCAGAAAAGCTTTGGCGAGGTAGCATTTCCCGTATTAACGGGCTGGACTGCATTAATGTCTGCTGCAGCATATGGTAATAAAAAGATTATCAACATACTTATTGCAGCAGGCGCCGATGTGAATGCTCAGAATAGTTATGGCTTTACTGCATTAATGTTGGCTGCTGAATGCTGCTCTATAGGCGCATCAAAAGCACTCATTAAGGCAACAATTAAGGCTGATAAATCGACTAATGACCCTCAAGCTGTCGACACTAATACAGAAACACACTTTTTCGATATGCAAAATAATGATGGCAACACGGCACTTCATCAGCTTGTTAAATGCGCAGTTAATTCTTATAGCCCACTTTTAACTGTTAAAATCAACTCCCTTATCAACATAATGATAATGCTACGCGCAGGTGCTGATCCAATGATTAAAAATAACGATGGCAAAACACCCGTAGATCTTGCAGTGGACGGCAACACTTACAATCAACTCTCTGCCTTTGCTGACTATTTTAGAGAAAAGAGGCAGATGGTGGTTGGAGATCGTTTGGCAGCGGGGGAGCGTTATATGATTAGGGATGTGGCCAAGATAGTTGGCGAGTATTAAAAGGCTTGCCACACCCCCTTGAAAGGGCAAATACTACCCATTTAATAAGATTGCCCTGGTAATTCACCCCGCATTTGACAAGGCGTATGCCCTTATAATACGCTTGAGAAAAAATAATACGTGTTGTAAGCAACCGCGGGGCACCAAGGACGGGGTGAAAACGTTATGATGTTGAGCAAATTCCTAGATCCAAAAAATGACTTAGCGTTCAAACGTATCTTTGGTACCGAGCGCAACAAAGACATTCTTATCCATTTTCTTAATGATATTTTTGCACGAACAACCAATCCCATCGAGGAGGTCACTTTTTTAAAGACCTCACAGAATCCTGAAATAGCCGCACTGCGCAATACCATTGTTGACGTTATGTGCCGCGACACCGAAGGTCGCAGATTTATCATAGAAATGCAGGTTGGTCGAGAGCCCGGTTTTGTGAAACGTGCACAAAATTATGCTGCCAGGGCATATATTGATCAACGAGACCAGGGTATTGCTTATAAAGACTTAGATGAGGTAATCTTCTTGGGCATCACCAGTTTTATCCTCTTTCCAGAAAAAGAAAAGTACCTTTCATACCATAAGATGCTTGATATTGAAACGCATGAGCATGATCTCAAGGATTTTTCTTATGCATTTCTCGAGTTGCCAAAATTTAAGAAAACGATCAAACAACTCACAACGGTAACGGAAAAATGGGCGTACTTTTTTAAAAATGCAAAAAGGACAAGTGAAAAAGAGCTTGAAGGTATTATTGGCAGCGACCAAATCATCCAGAAGGCATTCGAAGAACTTAATCGTTATTCCTGGACTGTTGAAGAGCTGAGATTTTATGATTCTGTTGATATGAAGCAGGGTGCGGACAAGGCTATTTTAGAAGGCGCTTATGAAGAAGGCAAAGCTGAGGGTATGGTAAAAGGTGAACGGGAAAAGGCTCGCGCAATCGCTATCAAACTGCTTAATGCTGGTGTTGATGTTAATACAATTGCCGCTAGTACCGACCTTTCTCCTGAACAAATCCAAGCATTAAAAAATGGCTTGTACAAACCTCATTAAATCCTTTAGAACAAAGGCCCGGGTGGTTCTAACTCCCTGGGCCTTGTTCTTTCTACGGTTTCTCTTGCCTAACAACAACACACTTTTTGATGCAACTAGGACATTTATTGACGTCCTACCTTGTCCTAGCTATAGTCCTAGTATATCAATAACATTATTAGATCGGGTGATCAATGATAGAAAATATGCTTTCCAGTACAAATGGTGACATGCTGCAGGTATTCAAGGGACTGCTATGAACTATATCAAGCCATTCGAAGCCATCGGCATAAACGACATTCCATTGGTCGGGGGAAAGAATGCGTCTTTAGGTGAGATGATCCAACACCTTGCAGACAAGGGCGTCACCATCCCATCAGGCTTTGCTCTCACGGCCGATGCATATCGTTATCACCTGGAGCATAATAACCTCATTGAGCCCATCACTGCATTGTTGGGCACCATTAATAAAAATGATCTTGTCGCCTTTGCTGCCATTGGCAAAAAAATACGAACGATGATAGCCGGCGCCCCATTGCCAGACGATTTAGTTGCTCAAATTAAACAGGCATATCAAATACTTGAACAACGTTATGGCGCGCCCTGTGACGTCGCTGTACGCTCGTCAGCAACTGCTGAAGATTTGCCCGAGGCATCCTTTGCCGGCCAGCAGGATACTTATCTAAATATTCGCGGTGATGTAGCGCTGCTCGACGCCTGCACACGCTGTTTTGCTTCGCTCTTTAATGATCGCGCCATCTCCTACCGCATTGATCATGGCTTTGATCACATGAGCGTGGCCCTCTCAATTGGCGTACAAAAAATGATCCGTTCAGATCTGGCCTGCTCTGGCGTTATTTTTACGCTGGACACCGAAAGCGGCTTTAAAGACGTTGTTTTTATTACCGCATCCTACGGCCTTGGCGAAAACGTGGTGCAGGGTAGCGTCAATCCGGATGAATTTTATGTTCATAAACCGACGCTACTGCGGGGGTATAAGCCGCTGCTTAAAAAGCGGCTTGGTAGTAAGGCGATGACGCTGGTGTATCGTGGTGATGATGATAATGACAGGAATTGGATCCTGAAACAAGTTCAGGATGACAAAACAAAGACACCCTTTTTCTTTTTTAACTATTTTCTGAAACTGGTTAAAGGGTTATTCCAGAATCAGACTAGCGCACAATCAACAATCAATATCGATACACCCGCCGACAAGCGTGCAGTCTTTGCACTCACTGACGAAGAAGTACTTTCATTGGCACGCCAGGCGCTTATCATCGAAGAATATTACTCTGCTCGCAAGGACTCCTGGGCGCCAATGGACATTGAATGGGCCAAGGACGGCATCGATGGCAAATTGTACATCGTGCAGTCACGACCAGAGACGGTGTACGCCAATAAACAGCATCTAACGACCATTGATGAATATATCCTGAACAAAAAGAATAGCGCAGCAGCCACCGTCCTTGCCACCGGCAAAAGTGTTGGCCGCAAAATAATAAGCGGCGTAGCACGCGTTATTCAATCGTCAGCACAGATGGCCCAGCTGCAGCCCGGCGAAATTTTAGTTACTGAGATGACCGATCCTGACTGGGAACCAATCATGAAAATAGCGGGCGGCATTATCACCGATCGTGGCGGCCGAACCTGCCACGCCGCCATTATCAGCCGAGAGCTTGGCATACCGGCTATTGTCGGCACGCATGATGCAACTACCAAAATCCCCGCCGGCCAGGCGATAACCCTTGATGGTAGCAATGGCGACATTGGCCTTGTGTACCAGGGAGCCATTCCATTTACTATTAATACCATTCAAATTGCCACACTGCCAAAGCCACCAGTAGACATCATGATGAACGTTGGTAACCCAGATGAGGCATTCTCTCTGACCCAACTACCAAACGATGGCGTAGGCCTAGCACGGCTTGAATTTATTATTAATACCAGCATACAGATCCACCCAATGGCGCTGGTTGAACCGGACAAGGTGACCGACCCCGCCATCCGTGCACGCATTGAACAATTAACGCACGGCTATAGTGATAAAAAACAATTTTTCATTGATAAACTGGCACAGGAGGCAGGCACCATCGCTGCTGCTTTTTACCCAAAGCCGGTCATTATCCGTATGTCGGACTTTAAGAGCAACGAGTACCGCAAGCTCATTGGCGGCAGTTACTTTGAGCCAACAGAAGAAAATCCAATGATTGGCTTTCGCGGAGCCTCACGCTACCACCACCCTGCCTATCAGGCAGCCTTTGCGTTAGAATGCCTGGCAATGAAAAAGATACGCGAAGTAATGGGGCTCAACAATGTGGTCTTAATGATTCCATTTGTTAGGACCGTTGATGAAGGCAAGGCGGTAATTAACATTATGGCGCAGCACGGCCTGGTGCAGGGCAATGATGGCCTGCAGGTCTACATGATGTGCGAGATACCGTCTAACGTTATTTTAATAGAGCAGTTCGCCACTATCTTTGATGGCTTTTCCATTGGCTCAAACGACTTAACACAGATGACACTTGCTGTTGATCGCGACTCTGAGCTGGTCGCTTCTATCTTTGATGAGCGCAATGAGGCGGTCAAACGCATGCTGGTCATGGCGTTGGCGGGCGCGAAAGCGACCGGAAAAAAGATTGGCATCTGCGGCCAGGCGCCATCAGATTACCCTGAGTTTGCACGGTTTCTGATCGAGCATGGCATTGATTCATTATCGCTTAACCCGGATGCGGTCGTGAAAACGATAGTGGAGCTGGGTGAGAAATGAGGGCATTTCCTTAGAACGCTCGCACATCACTGCCACAAACCTATGGTGCCATGGCTAAATCCACCACTGTTATAACCGTCATGTCTGGCATAGCGCAGCTCTTTTGGCGTCTTGCCTCTTTTATTACGCGGCTGTTTTATAATGCCAGGCGTGTTATACAGCACCGCCAGTATCGCAAGCCGGTCAGAATCATTTTCATCCCTAAAATTAGCCTCAGCTTCGTGTAGTGGCGTATTGCCATCATTATCAACGGCATTTACATCAGCGCCCCAGTCCAATAAAAGCTGCATAAGCTCAATAGAACCTAGAACTGCATGATGGAACGGCGTTTCCCCTTTATTATCGCGGACATTAACGTTTGCGCCATGTTCAAGTAAAAATGTAGCGCGAGAGAGCCACTGACTACGTGTTAGTCTATGAGGCCTCCAAGCAATCATATCCAGCGGTGTTTGCCCCCTATAATTTTTACAATTTATATAGGCCCCATACTCAATGAGCAACTTCATAAATGAGTCATCGCGTGCTTCAACTGCACAACTCAACGGCAGCTCACTTTGATATATACCAGATGCTCGTGCTAGGTTGAACATAATTTCATCACGCAGCCTACGCATTGCATACGTTTCAACATTATAGCGCTCATCCTTAATCCTCTCAGCAACCGCGACCGACATCTCGCCATTTTTATCAATCGATCCATTTGGATTCGCGCCATCAGCAAGGAGCTGGGTTGCTAAGGCAAGATCGCCAGTGGCTATAGCCTTGTACAGCTCGGTACTCTGGTTTGGATCGATGCCATATTCTTTCATAACATTAATAAGCGAATCCAAAACAAGCTTTGCCCTGCCCAAATCAGGCTCAGCAGCAAGCAGATGCAGAATGGTACGACCATCCAGATTTTCGTGGTTAACCAACCCGTGATTCTCATCTACCTCAAAACCTTGAACATCGTGTAAATAATCATAGACAACTTGCGCGTTCTGACGCAGCGCAGGATCGTCATATTGATTAACTAAATCGGCAACATCCCGTATCATGAACGAATCAAACATGCTTTTTGGCCGGACTAGGCCATTGATTGCATCCAAAATAGACTGGTCAAAGGCCTGGTTGCGTCGGCCGATGCCTGTCAAAATGGCAGCATTGTGGCGATATGCCTGCAGCCTTTGCTGGCGACGACCATTATCATCAGCAAAATTTTGGTGCTCTTCCTGACCTGTGTAGGCCTGGTTTGCACCAAAGAGGTCGCCCTTGGCCATCAGCGCCAACAATAAGGCTATTTTTAGTCGATTTTTACGAAAATTGTAGGAAATGGTCATTGCCAAACCTCCATCAGTTAAAATTTTAAAAATTTATTCTTTCACATAACAGGATTATAACGGTTTTAACGATATAATTCCAATAAAGGGGATATGAGCGCATAAACAACCTAAAACCCCTACCGCAACAACATGCTGGCCGCATTCATACGCTGCATAGGCGGGCATGGATCACTGACATAATAACGAAGACCGTTCATAAGAAAATAATGCGGATTATTGGTTGGATTCATAAACCACTTTATTGGCGTTGCCGGCGTCGTGTTAGGCAACGTTGGTATAGACGAGGTTTGAACGGACAGTGAGCTGCTACCGGTGGGAATTCCGCTAGCTAAAACAGTATCATGAATATCCTGCTTGGTCGGCGTAACAACCTTAAAAAAGGCCGGCTGGCCCAATGCCCCAAGATGTTGGACAGTCGTAGCCCCCTGCACAGCCGATGCCGTTACAGTGGCATATGCCCTGGAACTCATTATGTACACGCTAATCGATGCGGTAATGCTTACGCAATACATCAACATCAAGGTGCGTATCTTAATCTTTAACATTTCTATCCCCTTGCCCAAAAATACATTATACTGCTTCTCCATTTCCCCTGTATTGGGCTGTAATTACTATTAAATTAATTCTAATAGAAAATAAGGCAGAAATGCAAGACTTTAGTGGATAATAAAAATAGTTTTTGCTCGACACCCGCAAAGTGTGGTACAGTGAAGCGATTTGTTAATCGACGTGAGGCAAAGAAATGAGTATTTTTATGATTATTCTCATAGCAGCATCTCTTTTTTTAGGCCTGGCAGGCGGATTTATGTACGGCTGGCTCTTCTTTAAACGTATGAGGGCACTGTACGGCCCTGCCACAGTAGAAAATCATGGACGAGCACGACGTTGGTGCCGTCTTTTTTTTTCTTCTTTTTTTGCCCATGGCTTTCTTCTCATAAGCCTTGCTATCATCATCAAACAACTAAACCTCAATGTTTTGGTCTGTTGCTGTTGTTTTTTAGTCGGCTTTTGGCTATGGATTTATAAGAACACAAAGGCGCTATCATGAGTATTGGGCTTTTTGAGTATAATGTCGTTAAACCACTCAGTGCTATCGGACTGTCCGGAGATTTCTGGGCTTTACACCTCGATACATTGATCGCTACGTGGGTTGCGATGGGATTTCTTATCATTTTATGCATTCTTGGCCGCTGGTGCATCAGCAAAGAGTGCAATCTGCTATCTGTGGCATACGAGCAGACATTTTCTGTTTTTACCTCGCTGTGTAAAAATACCGCAGGAATTCTTGATTATCGATCATTTGCCTTCGTTTCAACAATTTTCTTTTTCACCCTATTCTGTTGTTGGGTTGGCGTATTGCCCTTCAAAATGCACGAAGCAACAACCGATATCAATACGACATTAGCCATAGCACTGTGTAGTTTTACCTACGTGCAATACCGTAAAATACGGGCGCATGGTATAAAAGAGTACCTGAAAGAGTTTATTGATCCATTTTTCATGCTCGCACCAATTCATGTGGTTGGAGAACTGTCCAAGATTGCATCCATGGCATTTCGACTTTTTGGTAACATTTTGGGCGGTAGCGTCATTATCCTTATGGGCTTTAAGGTAGCCGATGCTTATCAATGGTACTTTTTGTGTGTCCTTGGCCTTGTACTGCTCCTTGCATTAATCGCTCGCCTCACCAAGCTTTCAGTGCATTATGGCATTATACACAGCTGCCTTACCATGGCATTAACCCCTTTTTTCATACTGCCTATGGTGCAAATCACCTTTGGTGTATTGGAGCCATTGCTACAGTCATTTGTACTCACTATGCTCACTGCCACGTATCTATCAATGGGCACGCAAGACCTAGATGAACACGACCAACCCAAGGAATTAACCTTATGATAACACCGGAACTGTTACACTACGGAGCCGCCGTCACTACCATCATCATCAGTACGCACGGCGCAGGCATTGCGCTTGGTATTGCCAGTAGTGGTGCCCAAGATGCATTTAATCGTCAGCCAACTGGTCACAATCATGAATTTAGAGCAATGATCATTGGGCTGGCCCTTATTGAAAGCGGCGCCATAATAGCTCTTGTTACCACCCTGTTAATATTATTACGAGGGGTGCAAAGCATTACGATGGAGTCTGCAATTGTCGAAATGAGCATAGGACTCATGGTTGGCATCACGGCTGCTGCTGCAAGTATAGCTTCCAGCTTTGCGGTACGGTCTGCGACGCAGGCTATTGCACGCCAACCCCTCTTTGCATCAAAGATAATTACTTTTATGCTGTTGTCTCAGACAATTATCGAAGCCCCGGTCATCTTTGCCTTTATCGTAGGCATTATTATTAAAAGTCAGCTGCCCCATATCACCTTGCTTTCGCAGGCGCTGCATCTGTGTGCCGCAAGTACGGTCATGGCTGTTGGCTGCATAGGTCCTTCAATTGGCCAAGGTATTTTTAGTTACGCAGCAGGCAAGGCTATTGGCATCAATAAAAATGCTTACAACAGACTCTTTCCTTTTTCGCTGATCAATCAGGCTTTTGTAGAAACGCCCATGATTTTTTGTGTATTTTTAGCCATGCTCATGCTCTACACCCCGTTGCCAACAACAACCTCACTCAACGACCCCATCCGCCTCATGACAGCGGGCCTTACCCTGGCGGTCGGCTCATTTGGCAGCGCCATAGGCATCGGGTATGTTGGAGCGCATAGCTGCAAGCAGATTGCGCTTGAGCCCCACCTGTACGGCACCCTCATTCGCGCCACGCTGCTGGTTATCGCCTTCATTGAATCAGTCGGTATTTATGCCCTGATTATCGCGATGTTTTTGATCACCAAGGTGCAGTGAGAGCCATTCTTTTGAAAAGCGGCTCCCTATCCATCTTAAGCCATATAATCTTCAATCTTTTGCAATTTTGTACATTTTTTGGTACAATTATTTTAATTGATGCATAGATTCTAGAAAATGATAATCAAGGATTGATGATGCATGATTTAAAGATGATTCTTCGTGTAGCATTTTACAAAGAAACATCAGGGAAAGAGCCAGTGAAAGAATGGCTTTATGAGCTTGATAAAAAAGACCGCAAGACAATCGGCGAAGACATTAAGCGCGTACAGTATGGTTGGCCACTTGGCATGCCATTGGTGCGGCCACTGGGTAATGGACTATGGGAAGTGCGCAGCACACTTGATACCAAAATAGCACGCATTATTTTCATGACATATTCTGGTCGAATGATTTTGTTGCATGGGTTTATTAAAAAGAACCAAAAAACACCGGCACCCGACCTTGAACTTGCAAAGAAAAGAGCACAAAAAGTTGATAAGGAAAAGCCATGAAAAAGAATACTCATATCGGCTCAGATTTTGATGATTTCTTGAAAGAAGAAGGACTTTTGGAAGAAGTCACCGTTACAGCGCTTAAGAGCGTACTTGCATATCTTCTCCAAAAGGAGATGGAAGAGCATGCCATTCCTCATACCGAAATGGCAAAAAGGCTTGGTACTAGTCGATCAGGCCTAGCCCGACTTCTTGATCCAAAGAATCAGTCAGTAACGCTGCTTACCCTCAATAAGGTTGCTTCAGTTTTGGGCAAAAAGCTTGAGATCCGTTTGCATTAAGAAGCTGTTCCTCATATACATTGATACCGCTGAAAAAACTATTTTTTTACTTCAGTTAAAGCTAGACTCTCTATCGACGTGACGTGACAAAAAGGTCTATCTACCAAGGGAGTACAATGAAGCCGCTTATCGATAACAAAACATCATATTTTAGCATACTCGCACTCATTTTTTGTCTTCAAGCTTCACTGCTCTGCATGAGGCCAAACTTTGATGGGCCAATGCCTCATCAACCACCACCAGCAGCATATGGCATCAACCTTAATGGCCAGCAGGTTGAGGGAGCCTTTTTTCTTGGTGATAATCAAGGACAAGAGGGTGCACCTCCACATGAAGGTATGAATGAGGGAGGCCAAAGAAATATAGAAGACGAAGTGCAGCAAGCTTATGGAGGCCATTGTACGCAATGTTGTGCTGCATGCGCGCAGCGATACTGTTGTAGTTGCGCGGACTGTAAAAAAATTGTTTGTAATCTTCAATGTATTCAGTGTAAAATTTGTTGTAAAAATTGTATAAATTTCTGCACATATTGCTTAAAAGGGGTGTTGTTACCAATACTAAACTGCCTAGAATGCTGCGGCTGTTTTCCGTTTCGTTCTGCACATTTTTTCTGCAAGGAAGATCTGAATGCTCAAGGCAATCCAATTGAAAAGTGTGGGTGCTGTCGAAAAATAGAAAGTCCCGATAGAACGAAATTTGCTCGGTGCTCCTTGTATACATGTTGTTGCTATTGTACCGAATCTCATGATAATCATGATGATGAAGAAGACTGCGGCCCCATTATTGTATCATGTCTAACTACACCAAAATGTTATTGTGGCGAATGCTACAAAGAAAATATTATCGATCTTTCAGGAAGCGCCTAAGAGTATGAAACTGCTTTTCAACAATCAGACACACTATAGCAACATACTCATGCTCATGCTTTGCCTACAAGCTTCCCTGCATGGCATGCAAGAGACAAGCCCTCCTCTGTTGCAATCTCAGCATTATGATCAACCACCGCCACGATACCAGTCTGCTGATAATTCAGTGCCGTCCTCATTACCACGAGCACAGGCAGTACAACGTGCACCTGATAATGAAAACATGGACAGAGACGACAAGTTGTATGGCACAGGCTATTGCAATACCTGCAAGCAACGACAAGTACGACGCATCTGCGTAGAATGGTGCGCCTTTTGCGCATTCTGGCCTTGCCTATGTTGCGCACATTGCATTTTTTGCCGCTGTTGCCATGATGAGAATGATAGCCGCGGAGCAGACAATTGCTACCAAGAGTGTCTCCATTCCTGTGAATGCTGCGCATGTTGTATCTGTCGTTGTGTACCGTTTTACTGCAAAGATGAATTTGATACTCGCGGCAATTTCGTTGCAAAGTGCTCATGCTGCACAATAGCACAACGCCCCGAGGATCAAAGATTCCAGCGGTACAGCTGTTGCCCTTGTTGCTGCTATGCCCAAGATGCGGATCAGATATCATGCCTTATAACAGATGAATGCTGTTTGGGCGAATGCTATCAGCATAAGTGCAAGCGCTGCGCGTATGATCCAAGTGATCAAAAAAGTAAAAAGTAAAAACCGAGACTATTTTTTTACTTCGGTTAAAGCTAGACTCTCTATCGACGTGACGTTACCAAAAGGTCTATCTACCACAGGAACCTAATGAAACTGCTTTTCAACAACAAGACACGCTATTCCAGCATGCTCACACTCATGCTATCCCTCTTCACTTCCCTGCACGGCATGCAACACGAAGGCCAGCCTTTATTGCAGTCGCAGCATTACAGCCAGCCACCGCAATCACCACCGCCCAATGATAGGTCGATATTCTTACCACCACCGGCGTATGGCTTGAATCTTAATGGCGAGCGAAGACAAGAGCCCTTTCCTCTTGGTGATTATCAGCAACAAGAGGGTGCGCCGCGTGATGAAAATATGGACAGAGATGAGGCGATAGCAGAAAATAACGCACGACCACAGCGTAACGATTTTTATACGTGGCTTTGCGACGGTTGCAAAGAGCGATATTGTTGCAGTTATGACGACTGTACAAGAACTATTGAAATGCAATGTATCTGTTGCAAAAACACATTCATAGAGTGCGCAGAGTGCTTAAAAGACACTGCAAAAAATACTGCCTTAGCGGGATGTTCCTGTCTAGAATGCTTTATCTGCTTTCCCTGCCGCTCCCTAGCATTTTGCTGCAAAAAAGAGCGTGATAATTCGGGCAATCTGATTGAAAAGTGTGACAGTTGTCGAATAATAAAAAATCCTGATGGACAAAAATATAAAAGATTTTTTTTACGATGCTGCTGCTTGTGTGGTGAGTGCGGCGTACCTACTGGCGTTGGGGCTGATGATTCTTGCCCTGCATGTACGCCAGTATCATGCCTCACCAGCGATGAATGTTGTTTTGGTTGCTTGCACCAACAAGGCTTTTGTGAACAATCATGACAACCTCTGCATCCTCAAAAAACAACAACGACCCAACCACACCACACATTGTGTACATCTTGACCAAGCTTGAGCTTGGTGGCGCACAAAAGGTCTGTCTATCGCTGATGCAGAACCTTGAACGCTCTGGCGTATCGGTAAGTTTGATTACTGGCAGTGAAGGCGTGCTGGTGCCGGAGGCGCAAAAGTTTTCGTCCGTCTTTTTTCTGCCATCGTTTAAACGCGATATTAGCATTAAGGGCATGTGGGGCGAAATTAAAAACTTCTTTGCGATCATTAAAATTTTGCGTGGATTAAAAAAACAGTACCAACATATTATCGTGCACACACACAGTACCAAAGCTGGTCTGATTGGTCGCTGGGCGGCGCTGCTTGTCGGCATCAAGCACCGTATCCACACGGTGCACGGCTACGGCTTTCATGAGTACCAATCATGGGCACGGTGGCTGCCAATTTATCTGCTTGAACTGATCACCAGTTTTATCACCACCCACTTTGTCTGCGTTTCTGGCCATGACCGCAGAACCGGCATGCGCCTGTTCCCACGCTTTGCAAAAAAAAGTTCGCTGATTAGGGCTGCGGTTGAGTGGGAGAAGTTTACTCCGGCGTGTACCATGTCAAATTGTTCTAGCACCGTACGCTCAAATGGTTCGACAAGCTCACCACGAGCGCCATCTTTAAACACTCACACCAACCTAAAAACAGACTCAAAACCCTTTATCATCGGCACCGTTGCTTGCTTCAAGCCGCAAAAAAATCTATTCGACTTGCTCCAGGCATTCAAGCAAGCGCATCACACCATAGTGCAAGGCGGCGGCACGGCGCCTGGGCTGCAGATTATTGGTGATGGCATCTTGCGACCAAGCATTGAGGCATGGATTAAGCACGAGCAGCTTACCCATGCAGTCTCCCTACTTGGCTGGCAGCACGACGTTGCTGGCTGGATGCATCAGTGGGATCTGTTTGCGTTAAGTTCATTGTGGGAAGGCTTACCATGCTCAGTGGTAGAAGCACGCCTTTGCAAACTGCCGGTGGTATCATACAGTGTCGGCGGCGTGCCCGAGGTTATTCATAACAACACTAATGGCTTTCTGATCACGCCCAAGGACTGGCCCGGGCTGGCGACAACCATCACGAGACTGATCACTGATCAGCATCTTTATACGACATTACGTAATCATCACGACGATTTACAAGACTTTAATGACATCGTCATGGCAAAAAACCACAGCCTTCTGTACCAGAAAGTCCTTCAGGCTTCGCATAAATAGTACCCGCTCATGCAGAACCCTTTTCAGGACACTGCTATTTAAGTATACTACCTAGAAGTTGTAAAAAAATGCCAGTCGTACATTATGCCTATTTATGGTACAACGCTGCGCAGAGTATGAAGCACTACAAAGGAAAAAGGGGAGAATTCGGCATGAGAAAGTGTTTAAAGATTCATGTTACAGGCGGGGTCCATGATAATTCTTATTGCTTGTTTGTGCAAAAACACGCACAGGGCCTGAGTATAGAAGGGTCTATTCAAGGCAGTGGTGATGACAATGTACTCATTTATGCGTGCGGAGCGTCTGATAGCCTTGAAAAATTTATTGATCTTCTCTACAAAGGATCACCTGAATTTAAAATTGATGATGTCATGGCAGAACCCCTAATGCAGGAAAGAGACTTTCGCGGCGCTTTTAGAATCATCAGCCAGTAACGGCTTTCAGTTATCCCGATCACCCTGAAGGAGCGTAGCGAGTTGAAGGGTAGCAAAGCTCTGGACAAGCATTGTGTGATACAGCTCAGGTAGCAGTACGCTGAGCTGTTTTTTTACACTAACAAAGTCCTCATCACTTACTACCGCTGAGCTGACCCGTGACGCCTTCATATTCGATTTGTGCTTTTCATTCAAGCTGCCTTCCATATCAAGTGGTTGTGCTGGCAATTTCCAATAGGCCCCTAAAAAGGCAAGCCCCGCCCTTCCCGCTTTATTACTGAGCATAAAGGTAACACGCATAGTGCCATCGTACGGCTTGGCATGTACGTAAATCGTTTTTGATGGCACAAACTCTTCAACAACAAATAAAGCATCTTTATTGCGAGCCCAATGTGAATAAGACGTGTCACCACCAAAACGACCCAACTGTTTTTTGCTGGCAAGAATAAGTTTTAATGTGGTATCAAGGTCCTTTTGGGCAACAATAATAACACCCTGACCAAGCGCTGCGTATAACGGCTTAATAACCATAAGCGGTGCTTGAAGATCGTTAATAATGGTAGCGGCCAGCGTGGCATTGTACTTGGTTGAATACTCCTTAAACTTTGGTTTGTATGGCGCAAAGCGTGAATCATTAAAGAGCGCATTGGTTGCATGTTTATTTTTTACAAATGCCGTTGTAACCTCACCAAGCACTAGGGTATTTGGGTGGTGCTGTTTAAATTTTTTAATCGTATCAGGCGCCAACCCAAGTGAGGGCATTATCACAATAGGTGTCACGGCAAGGTCACCGTGATTACTAGGATTCTGCGTCTTGATAAAGGCGTGATCCGCTTCAAGGCCCCGTTGTGATGTATAAAATCTACCGCCGTGGCTGGTAAATTCATGCCCTGCTATATCTGCCAGATTTTTCTGCCAATAATGCTTACTCGTGCACCACAGCGGTTGATTAAAGGTACGCAAAGCACGCCACACATGCGACCACATAGCTCCCTTGCCATGCAATGCATCGTAACCTTTGTACGTAGATTCTATGCCTTCGCCAAATTCGCATATTTTTATCAAGCTACCGTCAAATTTTAGATCAACAATGCAAAATGATATTTCATCAGGCAACATGTTCTTATGCTGAGAAAATTGAAAAATATTGTTTACATCTTGGTTATTTTTTAAAGGTCGCACGGCTTTGGCATGGCTAGATAAAATGCCGGCTACAAGCACCAAAAGCAAGGCTGTGCCGCTACGACGTGTTAATATAATCATCCCAACCCTTTTTAAGCTTAGATAAATACTAGCAAATTACAGACCAATGTAATTAATCTAGCATCTAATGGCGTGTAAAAAAAGTTAATAATATTTCCAGAATTAAATCTGGCGAAAATCCAGAACCTTTACTAAGGGGAGACTCCGTTATGATGCAAAGGGTACGATGCCTTTCATTACTACTGACTATTACATGCCAACTCACCATTACACGTCAATACGCCAATGCCGCCACAGACGTCCCAACGATTACCGCCAAGTGGATTGTGATCGGTGCGGGCCCGGGCGGTACAAGCTGCGTTGGACAGCTACTCGATGAAGGTGTTGATAGCAATAGCATTGTCTGGGTAGACAAAGCATTTAATGTGGGCAGACTTGGTGCCTGCTACAGAAATGTGCCAGGCAATACCAGAAATTTAGTGTTTATCGATTATTTATATCACTATAAATCATTTGAGTTTAACACATGCTCTATTGAGTATTCCTTATTTAAGGGCGGGCATAACGACACCTGTCCTCTCAATGGTATTGTCCAACCCTTGGAGTGGGTAACTCATCATTTACGCACTAAGGTACGATCGGTACAGGCGGTGGTAAACAACATTGCGCACAAGGATGGCATCTGGCATGTGCATACAGCCGAGCATGTAATCATTGCACCGCGCGTGGTGCTTGCCACCGGCTCCCAGCCAAAAGATCCACTCTACCAGGCCCAGGCTCATCAAACAATCATACCGCTGGATGCGGCACTTGATGCCAGTACGTTACCTGCGCATGTTACGCCAACTGATGTCATTGCCGTTGTAGGCTCAGCCCACTCAGCATTCTTAGTGCTCAAAAATCTTTGCGCACTTCCAACGGCCAAGATTGTCCATATTGCCAATACCCCGGTGTGCTACGCCCTTGAAGCAGGGAGACATATCTTTTACAAACATACAGGGCTTAAGGGCTTGGTTGCCCGGTGGGCACGTGAGGTATACGAAAATAACCCGCCACCCAATCTTGTAAAAAAAATTGGCGAAATGTGTACGCTGTCTGATCTTGCTGCCTGTAATAAGATTATTTATGCCAGAGGGTACCAACGCTCACCGGTGCCGGGTCTATCGTCAGAGCTATTAAATAATTATGATAGCCACACCGGCGTCATTGCCCCAGGGCTGTTTGGCATTGGCATTGCCTTTCCGGAATTGGTTCTGGATGCATCGGGGCAATACGAATACGCAATTGGCCTAAATGGCTTTATGCATTTTGCACAACGCGTTGTGCCAGAGTGGATCGCGTTGAAGTTTTGAGGTAGACTAGACCTCTTTTGAAACCTTTGGCAGACTTTTTGAGATAATCTTAATGGCGCTCATGGTGAGCTTGTCGAACCATTTGAGTGCCTAAAGAGAGCCTCTTTTATGGCGCTCCTATCCTTCGACCCCTTCGACCAAGGCTCAGGGTGAGCGCTTTGTCCGCTCATGGTGAGGCCTCTCGAACCAAGGACGAGCGCCTTTTTTAACTCCCTTTTATATTTCATAGGAGCAAGGAAATGAACGACACAACCACGACCCTTGATCAACTCAAAAAAGAGGCCAAAACGCTTGTTGAAGAACGCGACTGGCACAAATTTCACAATGCCAAAAACCTGAGTATCTGCATTGCCGTTGAAGCGGCGGAGCTCATGGAGCATTTTATGTGGCTCACCGACCAAGAAGTTGGCACAGCAATGACCGATCCGCGAGCACAGGACATTAAAGATGAAATGGCGGACATTGTTATCGGCCTGCTGTGCTTATGCAATGCATATAACATTGACTTGAGCACTGCCGTTCAGGATAAGATACGCAGTATCAAGCAAAAATATCCTGTGGATAAGGCAAAGGGCAGTCATGCTAAATACACAAAATATCAATGAGGCCACGTATGTACATCTTACCATCAGCACCCGATACCATTACAGCATACAAAGAGATCGCTGTCATCTACGACAAAAGCCTGCCGGCACACTTTAATAGTTTATCAGCACCGGAAAAAGTTTTTGTCTGGCTGATGAAGCGTGCATCAGCACCAGGCAACAGAATTTGTGCCGATCAGCTCAACCGCTATGCACTCGCCAGCAAGGATATTTTTCTGGCCCTCTACACACAACGCAGCCAACTCTCACCAGCCAATGTCTCAGGCATAGACATCAAGCAATTTATTGATGAAGTCAAAACGTTTGTCGTATACCTGTGGTCCCAACATAGCCAGTATTTTGCACGCGAAAGCGCTGAAGAAAAGCGCACCCCGGCACAGTTAAACCTATCAACCCTAACGCGTGAAAATCTGGTGGCTGCCTGTAGGGCACTTGGCCTTGATAAGCAATATCCCGATTATGCGGCATGCATAGATTTTATTACGGACGGCACACGCGAGACAACGCTGACCGTTGCCAACGATATCGACACGAGCGCTATTAATTTTTATGCGCCAGCAATGACTGAGCAGGATTATGCAGCCCTTGACCAGCAAGATAAAACGCGCTTAAGTGCCTATTTTGATGTGATCATTGATGCAGACGGCAACCGCATCCCTCAGTGCCACACCTTATCAACACAAGGGCGCTACGCAAAGGAATTAACCGTGGCGGTCCATTGGCTAAAAAAAGCGCATTATCATGCTGCGCAGCATCCAGAATATTTTGATCAACATTTGGTCAAAAGCCTTGAGCTACTCGTTACGTTTCTCACCACCGGCGATGAGGAGTACTTTCGTCAGCATTCGATCGAGTGGCTTAAAAATTCAAGCCGCATTGATTATAATTTTGGCTTTATCGAAACTTACCATGACCCTAAATCGTACCGCGGCCTGTTCCAAGCAGAGGCCACTATTAAAACGGTTGATATGCAGACGCTTAATGAATTGCTGCCAAGTATAGAACAACAGTTACCGTTACCTGATGCATTCAAGCGCAGCTTTGATGGCCCCACACCACCTGCCAATCCAAATGCTTCAATCAATACCAAAATTTTTGGCATGGGCGCGCTTGGCCCAATGGCGACAACAGCCGCCTACTGCCTGCCAAATTATGACGATATTCGTGCTACGTACGGCTCCAAGCAGATTATTTATCCAGCAACGCCATCCATCGGTCAGGTACTCAACCCAACACTGTATCGTAGCCTCTCGTTCCTGCGTGACGATGCCCAGTGGATGGCTGAGCATGATCCTGAAGGCAGGCTCTTTGAAGATCTATGGAACATCCATTGCATCCTGCACGAGACGCTTGGCCATGGCAGCGGCAAGCTTGCCCATCACACCTTTGTTCAAGGCGACCCTCTTATCATTGGCAACACGCAGTATCAGATTGGTGATATTATTCCGGTCACCCACGAAAACCTGCCTGAGCTGCTCGGAGGCTATGATGCGGCTATTGAGGAGCTGCGTGCCGAGATCATTGCTCTGTATGTAAGCATTACGCACCTTGATGCGCTGGTCCAACGTGGTCTGCTGGCAGACTGGCACTATAGGATTGGCAAGGCAAGGTTGGTCTATTGGTTGATGTATGATATGGCAAAAACGGCACTGCGGCGCATTGTACAACAAAATGATGCTGCCACACAGGTCACCGATGCCCATGGCCTAGCAAACTGCACCATCACCAATTATTTGATTCATGATGGTGGCATGAGCCTTGAAGAGGAGACCTGCATTGTTGACGGCACCACCTACACGGTACTGGGGTTGCGCATCAACGATATTGATCAATGCGTAGCATCAACAACGCGGCTCATGCAGCTGGTCCAGCAGGTCAAATCTACCGGTGACGGCCAGCAAGCAGCCAGCCTGATCGATATCTACGGCAAGCCGATCAATCATCGCCACATGGCTATTTTAAAGCAGAATTTAAAAGCGGTGGCTGGCGACCTTAAGGCGGTGGCATTTATTGAACCACACCTGGTGCCGGTGCATGACAACGATGGCATTGTGGTTGATATCAACGCATCCTGGCCTCAAGATTTTTTTGAACAGTGCACGCAGTACGCGGCGCTTGGACTTGAGAAAGATTGATAACGAAAACCCCCCACCTGAACAAATCCAAGCAGGGGGTTTTTATTTTTTTACGATTAATTGCAGTAGCAATCATTTATTTCATTAATGCGTCTCTAAAGAAATCAAGCTCTTCAAGTACTTTACCCGCACCAAGCACAACGCACAGCAATGGATTTGGTGCACTCTTGACCGGCAAGCCGGTCTCTTTAGACAGCAGTATATCCAAATTTTTCAATTGCGAACCACCACCGGCAAGCGTGATACCGCGATCGACAAGATCAGAGGATAATTCTGGCGGTGCGTTTTCAAGCGCAGAGCGTACAGCATCAACAATGATCGAGATCGGCTCAGCAAGCGACTCAAAGACCTCTGCATCAGACAGACGCACAGTCTTAGGAACGCCGGTGATTAAATCACGTCCCTTGATCTCCATTGAGGCGCGCGCCTCGTCAGTCAACAATGCTGTACCGATTCTAATTTTTACCTCTTCAGCCGTCTTTTCACCAATCAACAAGTTGTATTTGCGTTTAACGTATTGAACAATTGCTCTGTCCATTTCATCGCCACCAACGCGTGCTGACTTGCAATACACAACGTCTTTGAGCGAAATGATTGCAACTTCGGTGGTACCACCGCCAATATCAACAATCATATTACCGGTGGGCTCTTCTACCGGCAAACCGGCACCAATAGCTGCTGCCATTGGTTCCATAATGGTGTATATTTCACGCGCACCTGCCTGTTTTGCAGAATCTTCCACCGCACGCTTTTCGACCTGCGTAATACCGGAAGGAACCCCAATAATCATGCGAGGGCGCACAAAGGTCCTGCGGTTATTGTGTACTTCGCGAATAAAGTAGCGGAGCATGCTCTCAGTCAGCTCAAAGTTTGCAATAACGCCATCACGCATGGGGCGGCAGGCAATAATGCTCTCTGGTGTCTTGCCAAGCATGCTCTTTGCCTTGTTACCAGCGGCAAGGACTTCATTAGTTGAGGCCTTTACGGCGACAACAGAAGGCTGATCCAATACCACGCCACGATTTTTAACATAAATAACCGTGTTGGCGGTACCTAAATCGATCGCCATATCATTTGAAAAAAAACTAAAAACTTTTCTTGCGGGCCAAAATCTCATAAGCTGTCCTAGTTCTGCTAAAAGTGCAACTCTGCGCCAATAATAAATTGATATGCCTCAACAATCCCGGCACCTGCTGCAGGGATGTCGGCGCTAGCAAAGAACGTCGGTTGTAACACGTAGTCCTTCATAGCTTCTTTGCTGTCATACGAAAGCTGCAGCGTAACATAATGTGCTGTCCACGCCGACAGCCGTTCTTTTTCTCTCACCAATGCTGGATTGTCTAAATAACTTGGTACTTTAAAATGATCGCCACTAACTTTAGGATAAAAGTTGCCTACCCTACGCCAGTGATCACTAAAATGTTGAAGGTAAGTATAGCGCACTTGAAAATCAAGTCCATCAGCAAGATTGCTTAGCGTGAGGTACGGCGAAACCTTGTAGGTAAAACCCGGTTGAATACGCACATTGCTTTGCAAGGCGCTATAAATTGTTGGTTCATGACCCACAGAAAGACGCACCTTATGCACATCGGCAAATTGCCACAACATGCCGCCAATCAAGCCTACACTGATATCAGGTTTTAATTCGAGCTCAAATGCTGAGTCGGCATACAAACCGAATGATCCATTGGTTCCAAACGGCACTGAAGATGGATAGCCATTATTTTTGCGCACGCCAAGTGGTGTTAAAAAACCAAGTTGCATCATACCACTTATAGTACGCATCAACAAGACATGGTCAAGCATGCCACTCCAACGTACGTGTAGATCAAGGTCACCAAAGCCTCCAGCATCATAAACATTGCCATTAAAGCCGATGAGCTGATGTGTTTTTCGTCTCACTTCGTCAATAACAAGGTACTGATCGTGAGTACCTTGTGGCCCACTTGCTGGTATACCCTCAGATTTTGCAGCATCAAAAATAAAGTGTTGTGTAGTATGTATTCCCATGATTGGAATCCAGGCGCCAAACTGCAAACCGTACGGCCCAGCCTGCTCATACCCCAATGTAACGCCGTATGCTTTAATGTCGCCCTCAACATGAAACCTCAGACTTTTTGCTGACTCTACATCAATGCCACCAGGCACTAATGCAAAGGGGTTAACCCCGGGCTGCACGGCCTGCAAACTTTTGACTATGTCTTGCAGGTTATAATCGCCCCATACTTCTGGAATGCCGACCTTGCGTCTTTCACTATCATCTCCATCATGTAAGTAGGCATGAGAGCTTTGCACATAAAAAAATGCAGGACTCAGATGCGACCGATTTTTGATAAAATAATCTTCAGGGCGCTCTATAAAAGGAAAGTATCTATTGCTCATATGTGTGGCCAACACGGTGTCAGCAACAATAATCAGAACAAGTGATAGCTGTATAATTTTTTTTAATGAAGTGCTCATACCCAAGACTTCCTTCAAGCAAAAAAGCTAATGATATATATAAAGGGAAATGCAAGTTTTGATCATACGTCAAAATCAGGTTTAGTCAAGCGAGCTACAGAGCCTTTTGCATTTGCTGGCTAGCTTATCATGCACGTATCAAGAATGGTGCTATTCTTTTGTTTTTCACGCAAGGCCTCTTCAAGGATGGCTATTGTCTGGTCTATACCAAAATCATTCTTGGGCTCATGCTTCTGCTTTCTTTGGCGCCCAAGCTCGCGCTTGTATTTTTTTGCGTATGCCAAACCATCTTTAAGGTCAAGGTTCGGGTGCATAGCAAGTATCTTTATAGCCTCGTACAAACCTTTACGAATGGCTTGTCTTAGTGGATGAAGTTTAGCATACATGGTGAGGTCACGATCAAAATAAAAATCCAAAGTACGTGTATAACGCTTCTCAATGGCAAAATCATTAACCTGTGTAGGCCATGCTCCATAATTTTTTTCATGCTGAACAAAAGCGCGCAAAAGATCTTTATCATCTGCATCTACCGCATCAAGCCACTGATAAACAGATACGGGAACACTGTAACCATGAATCTTGAGGTCTTTATGTTGAGGCGCAGCCACCTGTGTGGCACATGACATAATGCATGCCATAAAAATGGTCCGTACAATGGTTGCTGAGCGAATCATGGGTTCCTTTGATTGTTGCGTGATTACAAATAATTTTTCTGGAGGCAATTATCGTAAGCTAAGTGCAACAAAAGATCAATGGTAGTATTATGATATTTTAGAAATTCTTGCGAAAATGGTAGGGCGCTCCGTAGGCTAGCCTACATAAATGGTTGCGCTCATATCCTTCGACAAGCTCAGGACGAGCGCCCTTTTAATTAATCTTAGTTTGATAAAACCGGCGCTCGTGGTGAGCCTGTCGAACCATTTGAGCGCCAAAACAAGGAGCCCTTTATGTGTTACTCAGCAAACGCCAGTTTTTGGTCCGCCGTCATCTTAGCAGTCCTTGGCACCGTATCATTGCATCAGACCAAGCTGTGGTCATTGCGCATGTTTGCAGCCATCCCGTTGCTCTTTGCGTTTCAGCAACTGGCAGAAGGCATTGTATGGCTGACCATTGATCATCCAACCAATTTTGCACATACACCCGCAATCTATATGTTTTTATTTTTTGCGCTCATCGTCTGGCCAACATGGCTACCGATCTCATTGCTCCTTGCCGAAAAAAAGACTCGCGCCCGCATCTGCCTCGCCCTTCTGGCTTGTGCTGGTCTGGCAGTATCCGGCTATGCAATCATGATGCTTGGGCAATCAACACCCAGTGTTCATATTGGCGCGCGCAGTTTGTGTTACGATTTTGCATCGCCTGCTAACAGTTGGTTACAAGCTTTATGCCTTGTCGGTTATTGCATACCAACGCTGGTACCATTTTTCGTGGCAACGCTTGCCTATGCGCCATTTCTTGGTATTGCAGCAATTATTGCGCTTGGTGCCACGCTAGCCTTTAAGTTTGTGGCATTTACGTCAGTGTGGTGCTTTTTTGCAGCAATTTTGAGTGTGCTTGTTATCATAAGCGTTATGATTCAGCAGCATAGAATTAAGAACGAGCAGGATAAGAGCTAAGTTCTGTTGGGTTGTTGATAGTAAGATTTTTTTGATTAGCATTTTCTAGCTAACAAACAAGACATTTAATGTGGCCAGGACGTCGTCCCCGCCTTCGCACATAGGCGCCAACTTAAGGAATTTGTTGAAGTTTTGATTTGTAGTGTGACATTTACTCTACTGGACGTCGTCCCCGACTTGATCGGGGATCCAGGCAATATAATATCCTTAGAAAGATTATGTGATGAGTAAGAAAATTTATAGGACTTTTTATAAAAATGGCCTGGATCCCCGCCTTCGCGGGGACGACGTCCGGTGAGGTTGTCTGTATTGTTACAAATAAAAACTCAACAAAACCTAGTCCAATGTTATTTTTATAAAGGAAAATATGATGAACCAGGGCTCAACACGCATTAAATACTATGCATTGATAGTCATGCTCGGCATGGGCATGGTTCACACTACAACATATGCATCACTGTTAATTGTTAAGAAAACAGAAACGGGCTTTGCGCCGCTCGATGATGCAGACAAAAAGCATAATGATGCAATGGCCTCAATGCTGTTAAAATACGAATGGCCTATGTGCATTGCCAATACAGATCTTACGGCTGACGAACAAAAAGAGCTGCTTGCACCAAACAAACCCAATGCCGAGGAGCTGTTTATACAAAAAAAACTTACTGAAAAATTCGGCCAGGACATCTATCACGTTGTCTTTATCCCAACAACCGTGTATGAACTTTTTTGCTTATCTAAAGTGTCTGATGATTATGATACATCTCCCAGCAATGCTTTAGATGCTCAACAAAAGAAGCTTGAAACGGCTTTTCTTTCTGGTGTTAGGATAGACGGGTATCGTAGATCTAACATTTCTATCCAAGACATCATAAATACTCCTCATGAAAAAGCAGCCAATATTCGTAAGCGCATTTATAAGAGATATACAACAGAAAGCCGTTTCTTCTATGAGGATCAAGACAATGAATTTAATGAGACAGCTTTCTTCCATGTTAACCGAGCACTTGCTAGCGAGCTATTTAATTATTGTCCAGACCTTCAGCATTGTACAAGCACATCCCAAATATCAAAGGAATTTGAATCAAAGGCTCTTCAGTTCGCTGATCATGTGATGAAAAAATCTATCTATGGAGAGGAGGTCGAAGCACAGACTATTGCGTTAGATTACAAAGCAAAAGCAATGAACAAGGGATTGCTTTTTCGAGGAACGGATTCAATTAAGGTTGATCAGGGCAGAGAAACTCCGAAAACAAGCGTTCTTGAGAAAACAGGTTTGGATAATCCTGATATGAAATATCGGGGTGAACTTGCTGGAACAACAATTTATGAAGCGACCACGTTGAAAGATGTTGGTGGTGGGCATAAAAAGAAAACACTAAAGCCATATTCTCTATCATTTGGTAATTCTCTTTTTGCTGGGCGCAAGAAAGATAGCGGCGCAACCGCTTACACGTATCTTTGTAGAGGATCTTCTCTGGAATTTGTTGGTTATGTACTTTTTATTGATAAGCAAGCCTACATACAACATCAATGCCACAATTTATTTTTTATCTCCCCGTTGGCACCTCTTGCTGCACTTTTCAATGGCGGCGAGTGGTTCCACTCACGATCAAAAGTAGCGATTCCTTATAAAAAGGCCAAAAAAACTATAGCCATAGATGGTTTAAGTCGCGGTGGCACACTTTCAGATCCAACGGGGGTATTACTCATTACGCGCAATCCACTGCACCATGCAGCACTGTTCTCAAAGTTTCTTGCCGATAACATGCAGGTCATCAATGGCAGCTCTGTGCAAAATCTAACAGAGGTAGAGAGAAAGGCGTATGATGCCAAAATGAAAGAGTCTCAGGCCTTGGCTGGCAAATTTTATAAATCGGTAAAAACACTTGAGCGCTTTGCCACGAAAGTTTCAGAAAAGTTTCATCACGACAAAGATGCCTTCAAGAAAAATTTGAAGCAACACCGCAAAGAGCGCCTGCATAAAGCAATAGCAGGACACATAACCGCGAGCAAGCAAAGAAAACGTGCAATTGAAAGCAAACAAAAGGAACATGCGATTAAAAAAGCTGAAACTGCACCAAGCTCGGATTAAACATAGAAGAACCAACAAGAGTAGGGTATGCTGTCGCGTTCGCCAAGTATCGTAGTATTGTTATAGCCCATCCTGTTGCTCAACAAAATGTAAAACATGCTCTGCCTCCTGGATTGCACGCTGGATATCGTCTGAACTCAACGGCTCGACTCCACTTTCCGGGTATCGGCCAGCAGTTGCATATGGACTTAATTCTACTGCTGTCGACAAGAACACGCCAAATGCCACATCAAATTGCATACATATTTTTGTTAACTCTATAAGATCATGCGTTTTTCTTGGCGGTTGTTTGTGGAGAGCCAAAAAGCCCTTAAGAGCTTTTTCTACACATTGCTGTGTATGGTAAGAAGCTATAGTTATGAGTTTTTCAACGCAAAGAATCTTGGACGCTTTCAGATCATCATGCGCAATAAGAAGCCATTGTTTATGCTTTTGCATACAGTTGCTTTCCCTGGCGTTTAATCTTATAGATCAGTGTTGATATATCCTCTGAATTTTTTTCAAACTCATCTTTGGTATACACAAGAATATTTTTAGAACCATCAACATCCATGAGTGCCCTGTATCCTTCAGACATAAGTTTATGACGAGGCGCATCTGCTTTATCGATAACTATTAGAAGGTCAAGATCATCATCTTCATCAGGGTGGCCCCAAGCGTAAGGACCAAATATATAGATTGATTGCGGATTGAAAGTTTGTACTAATTGTTTTTTTATTATCTCAAAATCTTTATTACTGACCATTGTTTTTCTCCTTAAGTACCTTTATCTTCTGGTGTATGCTGTTATCAGGATAAAGAAGATAGCACGACCAATAAACAAAGTAAAAAGGATCCCGCATGACACAAACACCGCGGTCATACGTATATATCGCCAATTGGAAAATGTATTTTACCTTTCAAGAGGCAACTGCATGGGTAGAGCAGCACGGTAAACAGCTTGAAGAACTTGCCGCTCAGGAAAACGCCAAAATAATCCTAGCCCCCTCCATGAGTGCGCTACAGAGCATAACCACTCATTTTCAGAATACGCCAATCAACACAGCAGCCCAGGATTGCTCTGACCGTACAACGGGGGCCTTCACCGGACAAAACTCAGCCAGGGATATTGCATCAATTGGCGCCACTTTTTGCATCATCGGCCATAGTGAACGCCGGACCTTGCAGGGAGACACCGATGCTGCTATCGCTCAGAAATGCAGCAATCTATTACAATCCGGCATTACACCAATCCTATGCATTGGCGAATCGGCACAGGACCGTGCCAGTGGCCAAACCCTGCAGGTTTTACAGGCGCAGCTCAGCTGGGTATCGTCAATGCCCTTTATCTCATCAACGGCTAGCATCCCATTGCTTATTGCCTATGAACCGGTGTGGGCTATCGGCACCGGTCAAGTGCCAACCTTAGCAGAATTAACCACTGTTTTTAGCTGGCTTAAAACGATCGGTCTTCCTTCTGGCACACGCTTATTATACGGTGGCAGCGTCACCAGTAAGACCATTGCCAGTCCTAAATCTTGCCCACTCATTGATGGTTTTTTAATCGGCGGTGCAAGTTTAGACTTTCAAGAATTTAAAAACCTAGTACACTATTAAGATAATGTAAATTTCCGGCAAAAAACTTCACTTTGATTAAGCGAGGAACAATGTTTACGCTTCTAATGATTCTTTTTATTTTCTTGTGCTTCTTTTTGGCAGTCATTATCCTCATTCAACAAGGCAAGGGCGACCTTGGTGTTGGTAGCATGAGCGGTAGCCAAATGTTGTTTGGTGGCTCAGGAGGACAAGGCTTCTTTGAAAAAACTACATGGGCTATGGGTGCACTATTTATTTTTGGCTCACTAGGTCTTGCTATGCTTAAATCAAAGGAAGTGCGCAGGTCCGTTCTTGATGATGCCATTGCAACCGCAACAACTCGAAGCACAGGTTCACCTGTCAAACCAGTAAAGGCCGGTTCACACGATGCTGTGCAAGACCTTGATAGCGACCAGGATCAAGATGCGCCGTTACAGGATGTAACGCCATCAACAAATGAGTCCCAAGACGCTGCGTAAGCAACAATTTTGTGCTTAACACGGTAGCAAAATGAGGAGTCTGGAGTGCTTGTAGCATGGATTGATGCCTTAGGTTCTTTTGCCATTGACACGTGCCGGCGCATGGGCGGCTTTGGCATGTTTGCCTATGAAGCAATGGCTGTGCTTTTTACTACTAAACTTAAGACAAAAAAAGTTTTCTATCAGATTAATTATATCGGCATCAATTCACTGGGCATTGTCTGTTTAGTTGGTGCCACTGTCGGCGCCGTTTTAGCCCTGCAAAGCTATATTGGACTTGCACGCTTTGGCTCAACACAATACATTGGCCCCATTGTTTTTCTAGCCATGACACGTGAGTTTGGCCCCGTCTTCACCGCCATCATGGTCATTGGGCGTGCAGGGTCGGCTATGACCGCAGAGCTTGGCAGCATGCGCATTAGTGAGCAGATAGAAGCCTTACAAACACTGTGCATCGATCCGGTGCAATATCTTGTGGTACCACGTATCGTTGCATCCACTATCATCCTTTCCTTTCTTTCTATTTTCTGTACCCTGTGCGGCACACTTGCTGGATACATGACTGCTGTGTATGTACTTAATATCAGTGGCGAAATGTACATGGAAACAATACGCTCAAATGTTGAACTTTCTGATATCGTAAACGGCCTTATCAAAGCAGTTATTTTCGGCTTTCTATTTTCCGTCATAGCAACCTATAAAGGGTTCTTTACCAAAGGCGGCGCACGCGGCCTTGGTCTTGCCACCACACAAAGCGTTGTGTACGCTAACGTTACCATTATCATTGCTGATTACATTCTTACCTCGTTGATGTTCCGATGATAGAGATAAAAAATTTAAAAAAAGCCTTCGGGCCAAAAGTTATTACCAACGATCTCTCACTCACCGTTGATGACGGTGAATTTTTAGTCATCATTGGACGCTCAGGCGAAGGTAAATCGGTCCTGCTCAAGCAGATGGTTGGACTCATTGACGCTGACAGTGGGAGCGTTATCATCAATGATATTGATGTCACGCAAAAACGGGGTCGCGCCAAGCAAGATATCTTTCATATTTGTGGATACGTCTTTCAATTTGCAGCACTCATTGATTCGCTTAACGTGCTGGAAAATGTGGGCATTACACTCCTGGAAGAGGGCAAAGACCTGGATGAAGTAACGCCGCTGGTCGTGGCAAAAATAGAAAATGTTGGGTTGAGCCAAGATGTTCTTGAGAAGTTTCCTGATGAATTATCAGGCGGTATGAAAAAGCGCGTGGGACTTGCACGCACGCTTATGCTCAGCCCTCAGGTGATTTTGTATGATGAGCCAACCACTGGTCTTGACCCCATCACCACACATCTTATTCATGAGCTTATTGTAAAGACGCACAAAGAACAAAAAACAACCACAATTGTTATCTCGCACGATATAGAGATCTTTAAATATGCCACCCAGGTTGCCATGCTACATGAAGGCAAGATTGTGTACAAAGGGCCTGCCGCTTCTATCTGGGACTGCAAAGAT
>JABCZU010000012.1 GCA_013289515.1 Candidatus Babelota bacterium
AGTCTTCATAAAAACCTCCTAAAAATTGTTTAAGGACCACACACCAACCCTCTCGTCGGTGTTTATATATTTCTATTAGAAATATTATTGCATGAATCTGTGCGCAAAGTCAAACATTCTATCACAAATTTTATGCCAAGGCTAAAATTGGCAACTTTTTGAGCCACCATTTATCCAGGTATTGGGTGGTTATGGACCAAATAACAAAAAAAATAGTATATTATATTAAAGTTTCGGTATAATATATTGTAGTTACTGGTTTAAGCTTAAGCAATATAGGGAATTCATGGAAGAATGGTCTGTAGAGTACTGGGCCGATGACACAGGCAAAGAGCCAGTTAAAGAGTGGCTGGATGAGTTAACCGTTGAACAAAGGATACAATGAAAACAAAAAAACTTATCGATTATCTCAGAACTCGACTCACAGAAGAAGAGATTATCGAAATAGACGATCAGGCGCACCGAGAGGTAGAAGCACTTCGTGCCCTACAAGCAGATATTATCAACGCAATGGATAGCTACATGAAGCGTGAAAATGTTGGCTTTAATGAATTCGTCAAGCGCTTAGACGTAAGCCCAGCACATATTGCTAAACTTAAAAAAGGCGAGGCCAATTTAACGCTTTCAAGTATTGCTCGCATATATGCACTAATAGGGCAAACACCGCATATTGTAACTTCAAAAAAATAGTGATTTTTTACTTTATAGCGCATAGACCGACTGCCCAGTCCAGGCAGGAAAACTTTTATGGCAAGGCCCAGAGGTTAACACCTTGATGGCGCCATTGCTCAAATTAAGCGCTGCTATTTGATTTACGCGCTTTTTACCCTTCTTGCCCAGCTCATAAGGCGTATTAAAGGTAAAGGCAACATACCGTCCGCATGCAGACCACGATGATTCTACTTTGTCTCCCCCATTAAACGTGAGCTGGCGCTCTTTGGGGTGAGCCTCGTTTAAATTGAGCATGCACAGCTGGAATACCCCTTTGATATAACGCGTATACACGACCGCATTATTTTTGGCAGAATATGCTGGTGCAGCACAATACCCTTTTCCGGTTGTTAGGCGCTTCACCGTATTGCTGATCATATCTAATTGGTACAGTTGCGGGGCATTGGTTTGAAAGTCTGAGCAAAAGACTATCGTGCCGTTTGGCAGGTAACAGGGCGAGGCGTTGTTGCCTTTATTGTGAGTAATCTGCGTATAGACACGCTTCTTAGCCTTTTTAGATACTTCATGGTCGTACAAGTGGAGCTCAGAGTTGCCCTGACCAGACAGGCATAAAATTGCCTTGCTCCCATCTGGCGAAAAGGTTGGTTGCATAGCAAGACCATCGCATGAATATATAATACGATGTGACTGGCTGGCAATATCGAAGGACATGAGGCGACTATTAACGCGCGTAAATTGTGAGTAAAAGAGTACCGGGGCCTGAGAGTGCCAGCATGGCGCCACATTAATGGTAGGGGCATTCACCACAACCTTTTCCGTTTTGCATGCGTAATCAGCAAGGCAGATAACCTTTTTGTTTGGGGACAGCTGTTTACAGTAGGCCAGCGTACTCAAATGCGGCCCTTTTTCATTGGTCAGGACAGGAAATAATGCGTCAGAGATGCAATGTGCTTGATGCACAAATGAGGCATCAGCTTTCATGGCAAATGTTTTTCTGAAAAGATCTTGGCTGCTGGTTGCATCCTTGAGGACAACCTCCACGCTCCACGCATCATGTCCAGCTTTCAGGCTAGGTTGTGCTGCAAGGCTTTTAATGTAGACGCACAGGTCAGTCCCCTTTTTAGACAGGGCTGCTAAGGTTTTTGCTTCAAGCTCAACCGGGCTGGCATTAAGCGTAACAGCAAGTTGATCACTAAATTCTAAGTCAAAATGAACAAGCTTTGCCAGGCGATGCAGATCTTGGGTACGTTGGGCATTGGCCAATGGTCCTTCAATAACCAGCATCTGCATGGCAATTTTGCTATGTTTCTTAGCGGTGGTTTGCGCCTGAAATGCTTCTGCTTGTAACGATGAATGTGATACAATGTGTGTTAGCAGCATTACTGCCAGCGTAGCCGTGCGTTTAGTGTGATGCATGTTATCCCCCTAAAATGTTAAATGCTTGGTTGAACTCGCGTTATTATAACAAGATCATCGATAAATAAGATAGAAATAGTTAGCGGAGCGGCGAAATAGCTCACTTTGATTATTGTCTAAAATCAACCTTGAACTGCTTGCCCCATAGGCTTTTGTCAAAGACGCATTGCCTTGCGGCCCGCATGACGCTCAGGTCATAAATGAGAACGCCCGATCGTTTGGCATATTCACAGATAATGGGGACTCCTTGGTCATCCAGCTGGAAGGAGATGCTACAGATGGTGCCGCGCTTAACGCCAACAGGAGGGCTCCATAGCCGTTCGATTTCGTGTTGAATATGCATTTGATAGCTGCGTAATTGCTGGGAGGTGTAACTACCAACAAAATTATCTGCCAGGCCTGCCACATCCTCATCATGCTCTTGCACCTGTTCATCAGATTCCTGATCTTCGTGTTCGGGCTCGGTTGGCTCAGACGTGTCTGGTTTGACCTGTTCAGGTTGCTCTTCCTCTTGATGCGCAGGCTCGGGAGTTGAAGGCTCGGCATCTTCTTTTTGTTCTTCGTGCGGCGGTGTAATAATTTTTTTTGCTGGCGCCATTTGCACAGCACGCCGCTTTTTTTCAGCGGTTTGTTCAGAGCCAGCATCTGCCGATTCAGTCAATGTTCTTTGACTTGCGCCTTTGGACTTAGTAG
Organism: Candidatus Babelota bacterium; assembly: GCA_013289515.1. Taxonomy (GTDB): domain Bacteria; phylum Babelota; class Babeliae; order Babelales; family RVW-14; genus JABCZU01. The sequence goes on from JABCZU010000012.1 coordinate 2,782, forward strand.
CCTTCTTGTTTTCTTGTTTTGCCTTAATGCCCTTATCCTTTTTAGGTGCAGCCACCTGTCGACGAACCTTTGCTTTTGGTTCATGCTTTTTGGTAGGAGCTACTCGTTTTTTGCCGCCGCCTCTGGAGCGCCCTTTGCCACTGTTACTAAAGGGCACAACATGTCCACGTGGTTTATAGCTTGTCGCGGTTGGTTTTTTTGAATGCGCACCAAAGACGATAAAGGTCTGATTATTTTTGGTGCAGCCAATCAGGCCGGTTATTAAAACAATAACAAGGTGGGCCAACAGTGACCAAAGAATGATGCGCATGGTAAGGATCATGTGTGCTCTATGGTAGTTAGTTATTTGGGCCTGGTCGACATAGCAACCTGCAATACGCCAGCCTGTTTAAGCTCATCAACAATTTCGATAACATTGCCATACGATACTGATTCATCGGCACGAATAAAGACCGGAGCATTGTCCCCGTCTGCCAACGCCTTTTGTACCGTTTTTGCAAGTTCAGAGCGTTTCACCGGGTAACTATTGAAGTATAATGTTTTGTCTTTGCTTAGTGTCACAATATATTCCTGCGAAGATCCGGTCTCACGCGTTTTGCCCTGAGGTAGGTCAACGCGAATATTATTTTGCACCATAGGCGCTGCAACAATAAAAATCAGTAAGAGCACCGTAAACGTATCAATCAAAGGCACCAGAGTAATTTCTGGCGCATGGGCCCGTTTTCCAGAGCGTCTATTTCTTAACATAGCCCCCCTTCCCTATTTTGCAAAGCCATCTTTAACAAGCATGATGCATATCGATCCGGCATGCGTAAGCTGCATTTCCATCTTGCGTACTTCATTAGAAAAATAATGAAATGCGATCAATGCGGGAATTGCAACCAATAGCCCAGCGAGCGTAATGATAAGCGCCTCTGCCATACCAGGTGCTACGGTGGCAATATCGGCACTCTTCTCCTGGCTAATATCAATAAATGCATGAATTAGGCCCCAAATGGTACCAAACAGTCCAACGAGTGGCGCTGCTGCCGCGCAAACACTCAGTACTGGCAGATATGCCTCTTGCTCTAAGATCATCGTATCGATCACTTGGTTAATAGACTCTTCGACATGCTGCATGGTGTACTCAGATAAAACAACAGGCTCTCCCTTGCCGCCATCTGCCTTTTCAAGGATAATTTTAAGGCGATCAAGCACCTGTCCAAGAAATTCGCTTGCAATGCCTCCTCTAAATTCACGCGCTAGCGCCACCACATCATTAAGATGTCGGGCTGAGCGTAGGCGCTGAACAAGAAGATTACATTGGCCACGATACTGACGAAAGGCCATAATTTTTGCACTGACAATGGCAACGCAGATAACAGAGGTGAAAAAAAGACCGAGCAAAATAAAAATTGCTATCCAGTCCATCTGCTTTACTAGTTGCCACACCATCGACTGAAAAAATGAATGTTCCATGATATATCCTTCAGTATTCCTTTTTATGCGATCATACTGCCTTCCCACGGCTTTGCACCAGTATGCGTGTTTTTGCGTAGAAAGCAAAGAGCGTGTCAATTTTTTGATTTTCTTCGCATCACTTTTATCCCTGTGCTATGGTAAAAAAAGACACAAAGTATGTTTGTATAGCCTCTTTTTATAAGGAATATTTTTATGATACACACTAATAAGATACGAACACATAGGCTCTATATGAGTCCGTTTATATTTTCTATTGTGATAGTAACCTCACTGCTGTCTGTATCAAGCGCACAGGCGATGCAGCAACCTGGTGGCGTAGGTATGTCGCCCGCTGAGTATGAGGCGCAGGCGGAAATAGCCGCAAAAGCGGGTACAAAGGCTGTAGCGCCGCAGACAACCACAAAGACTGTAACGCGACAAGGGGCCCAACCCCCTCCAGCAACGCATGAAGTCAATGTTGTAACTGGCGAGAAAACACTTCCATACACGCCACCAGCCAAAAAGAAGCCCATGACTGAAATAGAAAAGGAATTGGCCGAAGAACAGCAGCGTCTTGCTAACCTTCAGAAGGCAAGTCGTGGCATGCAAAAAGCGCCTGCGCTTCCTGCGAATAAATAACGTTAGCTTAAAATAAATCGAGGGCGGTGTTTTTGTACACCGCCCCCGATTTATTTTTTGGCATTAGGCCAACATTATCAAAATGTGTATGCCGCTAAAGCATTAGTGCCCAGCCAGTGCCGCTGCTGGTGAAATACCTGCCGCCGGTGCTTTTGCAGCTGGTGCCGCAGGTTTTGGCGCTGCTGTTGGCGCCTTGACAAGAACGCTAGCCGCCGTAGCATGCGCTATTACACCGCCAGCAGCAGGTGCCGTATACGGACTTGTCTGTACAGGTGCTGCTTTGGTTTGTTTTTTAGCAACTACCGTTTTTTGAGCGTTTTGGCTAGCAACTTGTTCTGCCAATATTTGTGCTGGTGTCTTTGTTGCAGGTAATGTACCATTCACCTTTGCTTGATAACGGGTAGTTGTTGTTGGAGCAACAACTTGCGCTGTGATCTTAGGTTGCGCTGCTGTTGCGGCGCTTGTAGCAGCCGTTGTCCCACCTTTAGCAGTTGTGGTGCTCTTAGCTGCCGTTGCCGCTGCCTGCACAACCTTAACTGCTGAACTGCCTTTGTTGTAAATATCACCTTTGGTATCAAGACCGAAGAAGGCACCGCTTGTCGCGGCTATGGTAACAAAACCGGTAATTGGATTACCCTTTGCATCGGCGACAGCAGATGCCGTACCCTTACTATACTGCCACAATTGAATGGAGCTCAGGCCACTAAGCTGCGTAAAGTAAATGAGGTCTGCGCTTACAGCAGCAACATTTTTGACATGGGTGCCACCAAGTGTTTGCCACTGATTGCTGCCAGCATAGGTACTTATAGTATTTCTAGCATTTACAATGGCTACGGTGCCATCAATCGCTACCGAGATATCCAATACATCGCCCTGAGAATCGCTACCAACACGAATTTCCCATGCCTGTGTGGTGAAGTTATATTGATACGCATTTTTCTTACTATCAATAGCCCATAGAGAACTGGAACTACCAACAGCAACTTTGGTTATTGCAAGGCCTGTGTTGGCCGTACCGGCAGAAATCTTGGTGAAATTATTTTTATCCCAGTTAAAGCGATATACATTACCGGTATTATCAACAATATATTCTGACCCATCGCAGGCAACAGCAATATTAGTTATGAACGCAATTTCGTTGCCTTTATCATCAACAGCATCAAGCATGCCCCATGGGGTGGCACCAAGTGAATTAGCGTCATAGGTATAGATGACGTTTGGCGTGCTGCTGTTAAGTGCAGATACCACAAGGCGCGGTACATTATTGCTTTGCATAATACTACCAACGGCTATGGCTGTAGCAACACCGGTCTCTTCAACATAATCAGATGAGACATTGACCGGAAGATTGAAAAGGCTTGATTGCATGATTGCATTGAACGCCGTTTGGTTAGCAGTGGTCACCGCCTCTTCACTAATCATTGCTACGCCATTGCTCAGCTCCCTGCTAGTTGGTGTAGTGGCGTCGCCGGCGAAGAGTTGGCCACTAGCAGTTGCAGCTGTGCTGTAATTCCAAACAATACGTGGCTTATTGGTTACCGTACTTGCTGAAAGTGCGGCATTAGCCGTTACAAATACAGCATCACCTTGGTGCGCTGTGCCCGTAAAGCCATGAATGCTATTGATTGTGAAAACGGTATTTGCCGAGCCTACCGAAGCGTCTGTTTGATCAACCGTCTGAATAGGAAAGCTTGCTGCCGTCGTATTGCTCGTGTTGGCTGTCCATATTTTTGGATACACGGTTACACCAGTCGTTGACGGACCGGTTGCCGTCGTTGTAGCCGTACCAGGAACCACATAGAATGAAATGATCATAACGGGTGCGCCGTAAGCAATTGGGCTGTTGTCCCAAAAATTGCTTGGGTTAACCAACATGATAAATTCTGAGCCATTTGTTGTGCCTGCTCCACCTGTAGGACCAACGGCAATTTGAGCCGCAGGCGCTGCAGTAGTAGTAGCTGCGCCTGCAACTGCCGCAGCCCAACATAGCTGCATATCACCGCCGCCCTGCTGATTTTGATAATTAATAGACACTATGGAGCGATAGTTCAGGAGCGGGCCACGGGTAGAAATGCTACCAGCGCTAGCAAGTGGATATATATTAATATTTGAATAGGTTACTTGCAGCTTGTTACTTGAACCGGCCCAATATTGAACATTGCTCAAAAAGTTAGGATCGTAGCAGGCAATTTTTTCATAGCCATTAACATTGAAACCTATAGTTTTGGTTGCACTATTCACGGTGAGAATACAATGTGATGCTACCTTGGTGTCAGCCTGGTAATCTACTGTATTTGCAATCTGGCTGTAGTACGGTGCGCTTTGATTATATTGTTGTGTATACCTGCCTATTGCAGAAATATGATTTGCCCAACCGGCAAAGACAAGCTCATACAACTGTAAATTATTATCAAATGCTGACACTGGCTGTTCACTTGACATAGCCATGTTTGCTTCTACTCCCTGTCCTACAGACAATGCCGCCGTTTGTCCTGGCACAGCACCCTGAATATCAAAGGTAATTATACCTTGACCTGCTGTTGGCAACTTCCAAGCCGTATTCCATGTACTATATTTACCACCCTCTGCATGCGATACGTAGGAAGACGGATTTGCTTGGGTTGATGGCGGTGTTGCGGCTGCCGCAGTAGTGCTTGTTGGTTGGGCTGTCGCCGCAACTGCAAGCTTATGTGCAACCATGGTCACCATGACCACGCACGCTATGTAACACCACCTCTTATTAAACTGTGTCGTCATCTTTTCTCCTTTCTATGAGTTATATAACGACTATACCAATATTAACCACTTAATACTCTAGTACGAACTGAGACCAATAATCTAGTATCTTGAGCTAAATAAATGCAACTATTGACTCTTTTGGCCTAAGATTAGCATGGTGGTAGTGGTTACTTTGACTTGTTAAATAAATGGACTATTTCGCAGAGGACGTCGTCCCGGACTTGATCCGGGATCCAGGGGAAACGACCAGGGATAATGTAATGAGAAGTTTTTCTATAACAACATTCTTTTTGTAAAAAGAGTAGTTAAAATGATCGGGAAGAAGAAAATTTATCTCAAGTTCCCCTGGATCCCAGAGCCTGTCCTCGGCTTGATCGAGGATCAAGCCTGGGATGACGTCCGAGGGTATAAAGCACTATTAAAATATGATAGCCCTTTGAAAAGGATAACCATGTATTTTATTTTCTCCTTACTACTCACCACCATAATCACAACATGTACCGCCCAATCAACACCGATTGCACCACCAGAACCATCAGAAGCAGGCGATACTATTTTTGAAAAAAAACTGACTAAATCAATCAGGCTAGCAAACAAACTTCTTAGTATTGATACGCGTAAAAGTGATCTGATCGCAATGCTGGAAAAACGCATACCGGCACTGTATGGTAACCGCGCTGGCGCTTCACGTAAAGACCTTGTGGCATTACAAACATTGTGTAGCCTGGCAAAACAGTCTTCTGCCCTGGCGTCACTGGTTAAGACAAACATGGAAAATTCTTTAACGGTGGCTATTGCTCTGGCACAAGCAAAGTCTCTGACTAATGTGACCGAACAGATTAAACTGTACCAAACTGTTATACCCAACATGCAAGACGTTGACCTGCCAGAAAAAAATGCCTTCCTTCAGGCGCTCTCCATCATCATGCAGCATCGTGGAGATTATACTCATGATGACTTTGACAGTCTGATACATCTATTCGAGCAACTGGACACAGCAAAAGTGTTGGGTAGCGATCAGCTTGTTGTTTTGCAAGCTTGGAGTACCGAGTGCAAAAAGGCACTAGCTCTAACGACCGGGGCACAGGCGTACAGAGATGCACTTGTAGGTAATGCCATTGCACAGAAAAATCTTGAACTTTTGACCAGCGCGCTTGAGCTGTTCACGCCAGATACACCAACGACATCAAAAAATATTTTAATTAATGGTCTTAACGGCCTGGTGCGTGAACAAAGTACGCTTGACAAGCAAAAGCTTTCGATGCTTTTAAAAAAGATTGCGGCCATGGATAAGGTTATTGTACTTGATAAGGAACAACAGGATGTTTTGGGGATGTGGATTAAGATGTTATAACAAACATTGGATCCTGAAACGAGTTCAGGATGACAAATGCTACAAAACGCCCTCTTTTTTTGTCATCCCGGACTTGCCTGTCCGCCGTAGCTTTATGCGAAGGCTGGAATCCGGGATCCACGGCTAAATAGGAGCCTATGGTGCTACCCGTCTTTTCAGCTCTTGCCAATCAGAAACACCCTCTTCCAGCTGGATCTGATAAGCCTTCTTTAACAGCTCCCCCAGCTTTGGCCCGGGCTGAACCACATCAAGCAGATGCTTGCCTAAAAGCACCGGTGCCTCAGGGCCATGGGCAACGTATGCGTTTTCCGCCTTTTCCATAAACGCCTGGTATACATCATAATATTGATCAAGCGGTAACGGCCCTGCCCCATTTCTGCCTTGCCAATCGGCCAGCGCCAGCATACCCAATTGTCTCAAGGTAACTGCAGGAGCAATTTTTGCAGCAAGACGTTTGTATGCCTGCGGCGACGATTTTTCTTGAACCAGCTGGAATGGGTGCAAATGATTGCGTACCATGATGCATACCGCCTTAATCAGGCCCTGATCATTGGTCATGCATTTCAGTAGTTCCTGTGCAGGCAACACACCAGCACGGTCGTGGCCATAGGCACGTAACTGGGCGTCAGTAGTGGCGGGTTTGCCAAGGTCGTGGCACAATGCAGCAAGGAGTAGCATAAGTTTTTCCTGCCCGGCAGTCATGGTTGGGCCATCCTGATACAAGGTAAAACGCGCAGCTGCATCAAGTGACTGCATGGTATGTTCAAAAACTGACCCTTCGGGGTGATAGTCTGGACGCTGCGGGGTAGTGACCAGCGTTTGCAGTGGCGGAAAAACTTCACCAAGCCGGCCAATGTCCAGCAGCCAACGAAAGCCCAACGAGGGGCGCACTGATAATAATAATAATTTTTTTACCTCATCATAAACACGCTCGGCGGCAATTGGACTGTTGGTCGTTGCATCCCATAGCGCCATGCTGGCGCAAAGCTTGTTCAGATTTTCGTCCGGCTGCATACCAAAGCGACCGATAAAATGCATTACACGATAAAAGCGTAATGGGTCTTCTAGAAACAATGAGTTGTCTATCGCGCGCAGTTGTTTATGCTTGATGGCATCAAGGCCATTAAATGGATCGATTATTGCGAAGGCTTGAGCAATGGATGACCCTTCGAGACGGCCGTCGGCCTCCTCCCAGCCTTCGCGCAAGGCTTCGGCGGGCACGGCAGGACGAGCGGGATAGTGGTCCGTTTGCCCCGACCCTTCAACTCGCTGCGCTCCTTCAGGGTGATCGGGGGACTCGGAACCGTTCGCCCCGATAGAGGCTTGCTTCAAGCCGAGTAGAGGGGTGCGAAGGTTCGAATGGAGGGGGTCATAGTTCTGCTCAACGAGATGCAAATCTATTGCCATAGCATTCATGGTTACATCACGGCGTCGCGCCGCCTGCTCGAGAGACATAAAAGGATCAATGGTCACTTCTGGTTTTCGGCCAACACTGTCACGACGTGGCAGCGACCAGTCAACATTGCTATGCGCCAGTCGTAGTACCCCAAACTTTTTGCCAACCAGCATCACAGGGCCATACGATTGTAGTAGCTTTTCTAGTGCTTCAAAGGGAAGCCCATGGACCTCAATATCAAAATCATTGAGTGGGCAGCCGAGCACTAGATCGCGCACGCTGCCACCCACCAAATAGACAGTGCCCCCCTGTGCCTTAATGGCAGTGATGATGGGGCGTAGTGGGTCGTATAAAGAAAAAAATGATTGCAACATTGTGTTCATAGAAAAACCTGCTTGCTTTATTCGTGCTTGGCAAAATCTAAGCTAGGTTTAACAGGTTCATGGACAAAAATCAAGGTGGCTGTTAAGCAACCCTTGGAAAGCAGATGCGTAAGTTGTTATAAATCACTATCAACATCTCGCCATCATTAGCCTATTGACAAAACAAAAGCAACTGCATACAGTTACAATATGAGCAAGCAAGAAAAATTATTAATTAAAGCAAAAAACAATCCTGATGGCCTGAGTTTTGCAGACCTCCAAACACTAATGATGCGTTGTGGGTGGGTGCATGATCATCAATCGGGAAGTCATCAAATTTGGTACTCCCCAAAGCTATACCGCATTTCAGTACAAAATCGCAATGGCAAGGCTAAGGGCTATCAAGTTAGGCAATTTCTTTTAAGATTAGAGGCGGAGGATAAAATATGAATGATAAATTTGATGGATTCAGTCTCCATATTGTCCTAGACAGTGACGGTGATTATATAGCTCATTTTGTTGAATTGCCAAATGTTTCAGCCTGCGGCTCCAGTGTTGAAGAGGCGATTGCCGAGTTAGAGACTGCTTGGAAAGCAATGAAAGCAAGCTATCTTAAACATGGTCATGAGATTCCTACAGCTTCAACTCAAAAAGAGTATAGTGGGCAGTTCAATGTGAGAATTGATAAACGAATTCATCGTGCGCTTGCAATCGAAGCAGCAAAGGCTGGGATTAGCCTCAATGCTCTAGTCGCCCAGCGCTTATCGCAAGCCGTTAGTCAGCAACACGATAGTAATATCTGATAGTATCTCACCCTACATTTCAAAAAAATTTGTTTGCACTTGCGATTTTTATGCATTTCCCTAGACTGTAAAGAATAGTGCGAAATTTGAGGGGCTATAGCTCAGTTGGTAGAGCGCATGAATGGCATTCATGAGGTCACCGGTTCGATTCCGGTTAGCTCCACCATACTTCGCTCCTACGGAGCTTCGTATGGCACGGCCAGTCTTCGCCCTGCGGGCTACGCCTGGCGCAGCCAGTAAATGAAGATTATAGCGAAGACTGCCCTTCGAAGCCTTGTCCTACGTAGCTTTCTACTCCGCTCTTTGAGCTTCGAAGAACAGGTTAGCGAAGTAGGATGGCGTAGTAGGGCCAGCCACAAAATAAGGCGAAGCATGAAAAAACGCGCCCTTACCCTTTACGCCCTACTCCTAATACCAGTCATTCTTGGCATAGCCACCTTTTGTGCATACCAACTTTTTTATCACGGCCCAATCATTGGCACCTGTAGTATTCTGTTAACCTGGAGCATGTATATTTTATGCGTTCCGGCTGCACATGGTAGAATTTTATTAGGCGCTCCAGCAAAATTAATCTTCAAGCAACCAATATTTCCAGAAATTTTTTTATGGAGCATGGCAGCCATACTTAATATTGTTGTGCTTATGCTCGCCCCATGGATCTATGAAGCAACCGTACCCACCTATCTTTTGTATCGCATTTTTATGGTACCAAGCTATCGCTGGATTCTTCTTTTAGCAGGGCTAGGGACCTGGTATCGCGTTATTATAGGAACAAAGCGCTACAATCAAAACAAGGGAACACATACACTCATACGACATCTCATTTTAATAGTCGGCCTGTTCTTATTTTTCTATCTTACGCATCACGAACTTATCATTATGATTAATGCAACTGCCACTGGATAATTTTTAATTACAAACTACTATCAAACTATTAAAATTTGCGGTATAAAAAGAGCTTAAGCTTTTTTATAGAAGGACACGCATGTTAGAAATTCCATTATCAGGCATCAAAAAAATTGAAGAAATCGCCAAGAGCAGTAACGAATTTATTTCGCTATCACAGGGCTCAATCAAGATTGGCGGCATTCCACAACAGATTAAACAGTATGTACAAGAGCTACTGTCAACCGACATTACTGACTATTATGAAAGCTGCTGGGGTATTAGACCACTGAGAGAAAAACTTTCAGAGGTGCTGTCAGCAACACATGGAACCCCAATTAGCATAAATCAAATTTTACCTACACATGGATGCATCGGCGGACTCTCATTGTTGTACCTGACGCTGCTGAACCCTGGTGATGAAGTCATCATCCCAGAGCCTGCCTACCCGGCATACACCCTTTTGGCACAGGCTGCACGCAGCACACCGGTGTATGTTTCACTTTCCCAGGCAGCAGTCGATGGCAGCCATTCGTGGCATCTTGATATTGATAAGATTAAAGCTGCAACAACGCCAAAAACAAAGATCATTATTTTTTCCAATCCCTGGAATCCACTTGGTATTGTTGTACCTCCCGTGGTGATTAAAGAGTTGCTTGCTTGGTGCGAGCGTAATGGCATCTATCTTGTTATTGATGAAGCGTATCGTGATTATGCATTTACCGATACTTACCGATCATCACTTGCACTTGTTAATGAGAGTGAATGGCTTATAAGCGCAAATACCTTTTCAAAGAATATGGCAATGAGCGGATGGCGTATTGGTTATCTGGTTATTCCTCAACACATGAACAAAGCCCTTGCCGGCATGCAGGATGCATTATTAAATTGCCTCAATAATACTGCTCAATTTGCAGCGATGTATGCACTGCAACATCCAGAGTTTACTCAGCAGTTTTCTGCAACGGTGCGCAATAATCGCGACATGACCATTGCATTGCTAGAGCCGCTGATCAGCCGCAACATTCTTTCATTACAAATGCCACAAGGAGGCTTTTTTGCTTTCCTAAAAACTGATCATCCTGACGCGACAGATCTTTGCATGAGTATTTTGCATCAGGCAAAGGTTGCGCTTATCCCTGGCAAATCATTTGGCCCTTCGGGCGACTCGTTTTTGAGATTATGTTATGCGCGTGATACAGCAATCTTGGACGAAGGCATTAGTCGCATTGTAAAATATTTTCTGTAAGCGAGAACTCCATGTATAAAAAAAGTGAACACATCCATTTTATGGGTATTGGCGGCATTGGCATGAGCGGTATAGCCGAGATTGTAAAGCATCGTGGATACACCGTATCAGGATGCGATCTTGGTAACAACTCAAAAACATTGGATCACTTACGTGCCATCGGTTGCACGATTTATCAAGGCCATGATCACACGCACATTAATTCGGCGGACGTACTTGTTTACTCATCAGCCGTTAAGCAAAGCGACCCTGAAATAGTGGCCGGCTATGCAAAAGGCATTCCTGTCATTCAGCGTGCGCTTATGCTTGGCGAATTAATGCGCACCAAATATAGCGTTGCTGTTTCGGGCGTTCATGGCAAGACAACAACCACGTCACTTATTTCTCATATTATGCTTGAGGCTGACAAAAATCCAACGGTGGTTATTGGTGGTGTATTAAAAAATATTGCAAATAATGCGCAAGCAGGAAGTGGCGAAATTTTGATTGCCGAAGCAGATGAAAGCGACCGCTCACTCTTGCAGCTAGCACCCACCATGACCGTTGTTACTAACATTGATAATGATCATCTTGATGTATACAAAGACATAGAAGACATCAAAGATACGTTTAAACAATTTATTTCACACATTCCTTTTTACGGTAAAAGCTTTGTCTGTATTGACGACTTGCACATTCGCTCTATGTTACCACTCCCTCATGTACCCATCGTTACCTACGGCCTGAGCCAGGATGCGGATATTATGGGCACCATGGTGCAGTTGGATAAGGCATCATCAACGCTTGAAGTATACACTGCAGTATCAACGCCTAACGCGCACCACAAAGAACAACGATTGCTTGGCACGGTGCATTTGAGCATTCCAGGCAAACATAACGTTTTAAATGCGCTTGCCGCTATTGGCGTTTGCCTAGAATTTGATATCCCATTCATCCAAATCGCTCAAGCACTTGCAACTTTTAAAGGTGTTGAGCGTCGCTTTGAATTCAAGGGTTCTTATAATGGCGCTGATGTTTTTGATGACTACGGCCACCACCCCACTGAGATCAAGGTTACGCTAGAAGTTGCCAAGCGTCGTACAAAAAAATGCCTGCATGTCGTCTTTGAACCACATCGTTTTTCGCGCACACAAACATTATGGCAAGAATTTGTCGACTTGTTTACGCTCCAAACACCTGAGCGTTGTCACATTGACACGCTTTTTATTGCCGATGTTTATGCAGCAAGCGAGGTTCCTATTGATGGCATCACTGCTCAAATTTTGGTGCAAGCGATGCAGCAAGCAAATCCCAGCCTTAACATACAATACATTTCCGGCTATCAATCCATAGCTCAAGCTCTTCGCGCAGTAGCACAGGAAGATGATCTGGTCTTAACCATTGGCGCCGGCAAGGTTTATCAAGTTGGTGAGGACTTGGTTAAGGATTTTTTTGTTGCTGCAATGTGATAAAATTCAGTTTAAAAAAGGTCTCTTATGAAAAACTATACTCAACAGGACGTTAAAGGTGCATGGCACCTTATTCAACAAGCAAACACCATCACCCTGCTAACCCACTACAAACCCGATGCAGACGGTATGTCAGCATGCGCAGCCCTTGCCCATATTTTTACAGGGCTGGGCAAAGAGGTAGAGACTATCTACCCAACAGAGGCAGAGGTTGATTATCAACGTCAAGGACGGCCGGTACGCATTAACACGCATACACTGACCCCGGATTTGCTGATAGCCTGTGATACGGCCAATTATGACCGTCTGTACTACCCTGAAGCCTTTAAAAGCATCCCGCTGATCAATATAGACCACCACATCAGCAACAGCATCAAAGGAACCTTTAATCTGGTCAATGGCCAAGCGGCAAGCACCTGCGAAGAGCTGCTGCTGATTATTAAGCAATGGGATTCTGCATTTGTTGATACGTATGTAGCTGAATGTTTATTGTTTGGCATTTTGTACGACACGCAGGTGTTTCACACTACATCAACCACGGCAAAAACCCTACGCATAGCCGCTGATCTGATTGACTGCGGAGCCAATCTGTTTGCACTCAAAGATGAGCTGCTCTGTACCAAAAATCCTGCCATCGTTAAGCTATGGGGCGATCTTCTCAGTAGCGTTACCATCTCGCCCAGCGGCCAGGCCGCCTGGGCAGTCATCACACAGGCAGACCTTAAGCGCCATAAGTTGGAGCTTCCTGCCTTGGTTGGCTTTAGTAATTTTTTAGCCGAAATTAGCGGGGTTGATGTTAGCATTATCTTCTGTGAGATGGACGATGGCAAAACCAAAGTATCACTGCGATCAAAGACGGTTGATGTTAATGCGATTGCTGCACACTTTGGTGGTGGTGGCCACAAAAATGCATCTGGCATGTTGAGCAATCTGCCCATCGGGCAGGTCGTACAAGAGGTGACGGCGTTGTTGTAAGCTACTTACTCGACAAGTACGCCTGAGCATCAAGCGCAGCCATGCAGCCAATGCCGGCAGAGGTAATCGCCTGTCGGTAGCGGTAATCAGCAACGTCGCCGGCAGCAAATACGCCAGGCTTGCTGGTGTTCGTATGGCCCTGCACCGTAATGTACCCAAATTGGTCCATATCGATCTGTCCCTTGAAAATAGCAGTATTGGGGTTAAAGCCAATAGCGATAAAGACGCCATCGGTTGGTAAGGTAGTGCGTGACTTATCCTTGGTATTTTCTATTTCAACATGGGTCACGCGCTTGTCATCGCCCTTGATAGCCACCACTGTAGCATTGTACTGAAACGACACGTTGGGGTTATTCAACACTTTATCTTTAATGGGATCGGTGGCTGTCAATGCATCCAGAATATGCACAAAGGTTATCTTTTTAGCAAAGTGCGTCAAATGCTCGCCCTCAGTAACGGCGGTATTGCCGCCACCAACAATCACCACCTCTTTGTCCTGATAAAAAGGGGCATCACACGTAGCACAGGTGGAGACGCCCTTGGCCCAATACTCAGCCTCGCCCGGACACTTTAGCAATTTATTGGATGCACCGGTGCCAATGATTACGCTATCAGCTACTATTTCTTTACCGGCATCGGTATATAATTTGAAAGGCGTAGCAGAAAAATCAACACGCGTCACTGTCTCTCCAAGTAGTTCACAGCCATAGGCTTGCGCGTGGCTACGCATATTAATCATCAGGTCTGGGCCAGGAATTGAGATATTGCCGGGCCAATTTTCAACATTGGTGGTCGTCATTAACTGGCCACCAGGCTGGGTGCCCTCAATAATAAGCGTTTTTAACTTGGCACGTGATGTATAAACGCCGGCCGTTAGCCCTGCTGGGCCAGAACCGATAATCACTACTTGATATTGCATACAAGAGCTCCTTTGATCACATTATTACATACTATTAGTGATCTAAGTTTATCGAAAGACTTAACTGAGTAAAGCTGATCCTATAACTTAAAAGTCAGCTGACATGACGCCTAATTGTGGTATTATGATGTCTAGACTATCTACTCCTAAATTTTTACCATAGGACACTCATGATTAAAATAGGCCACGCCATCCAAGATTTCAGCTGTGATGCTGTCGTTAACAATGCAATTAAAAAAGTATCTTTAAGCGATTTTAGCGATCAGTACAAACTCATTTTCTTTTATCCACTCAATTTTACTTTTGTTTGCCCCACAGAATTGCATGCGTTGCAAGATAGTCTGGACGAATTTGCCAAGCGAGGCACACAGGTCCTTGCTATCTCTGTAGATTCACCATTCAGCCATCTCGCATGGTTATCAACCCCTCGCGTACAGGGCGGTATTCAGGGGGTCGCGTTTCCGCTGCTATCAGATCTAAAAAAGACGCTTTCAGCAGAATTTGGCGTTCTTAAAGACGATGCAGGCGTTGCACTACGCGGTGTCTTCTTGCTTGATAAGAACAATGTGCTGCAATATGCAGCGGTGCACAATTTGTCACTGGGACGCAGCACGCAAGAGCTTTTGCGTTTGGTAGATGCACTTCATCATGTTGAAACACATGGCGAAGTATGCCCTGCTAATTGGTCCGCTGGCCAGAAGGCGATGACTGCTACGCAAACAGGGCTTAAGGATTATTTTAAAGAGACGACTGTTTAATTCTACCTGAATCATCACGCACATTTTCTCTGTAATCGCCAATCATTTTCAGCAATTTTTAACATTTTCCATAAGCAGTGCTACAGTAGACCGTCATCCTGAATCAAGTCCGGGATGACGTCCTCTACGTAATGTTTTATTGGATTGAGAATGTTTACGCTTACTATTGCTAACAATATAATCAGCACCCTGTTTCTATGGTGCACACTTTCCTTGCCTCTACAGGCAGAAGCACCAACAACGCCGTCGTCATTGCCCCAAGCGTCGGAGCACATGGATTACGAGCACCTTATCCCTTCAAAACAGGAAATTAAGCAGTATATTGATGAAGGCACGGCACTCGCTGCCATCTATACCGATCCAACATTTCTTTATCCCATTATTCATGCCGACCAAATTCGCATGGATAAGCAACAAGTTTTTAATCACACCGTTTTACACAAGGTGCAGATTTCACACATGCCACCATTGGCTGTCGGGTTGTACAACAAAGATGTCCTCATTGGCACATACCTGAGCGTTGCATGGGCTCTTGAGTGGTTTTTCTTTTACAAGCTACAGCAACTTATTGTTGCCAGTAAAACAAACCTTCTGCTACAACAGGCCCAGGCGATTAACGCTATTCTAACCGCTGAAGGTGACCCTGCCACAAGACAGGCATCACTCAATGCACTGCTCCAACAGCATGCCATCGTATGGCATCCGCTACAAAATGCCAAACTTATTGGTTGCATCGCAGCATATGTCACTGCGCAACGTGTACTGCAGTCATACCAGCGCTGGTGGTTATTACACGAACAGCACACACTAACGCCAGGCGCCCCATTGCCGCTGACATCACTGGTGCCGGACAAGGTTACATCAATCATGCTCAGCGCAACGCCCACTGGTCTGCTGGCAGCAATCACCGATTTTTTTGATTATTATGGATTCATGCCACTGTGGACTAAGCGCACTTCATGGCTTTTAACGCGGGACATGGGGGCATTGCTGGGATGGTTGTGGTGGCAAGAAAAAAGGATTGTTAATCCACTCATGAGTGCAATGCTGGTTGAAAATCCAATGTTGCTAGGGCAACAGAAACTGTTGCCTGAAGATATTGCTAAACTACAAACCGCCATACAGGCATCATTAAAACTGTCATTTAAAACATGGTTCTATCTTAAAACACTGTACGTTGGCGTTGGCTACACCATTATCGATGGCGCAACGGCGCTGGGTGGCGCGATCAATACAAGTACGTGGGGATATAATTTTTACAAGGAACTTAATGCAAAAAATAATTAAACTCGCATGCGCCACACTCCTTCTTTGCCATAACCAGGCCCTGTCGGCCGATCCTCAGAGAGCCCCGGCACCAAATAATCTTTTAGATTTTGTATCCACCTTTATTCAGAAGGCACCAGAGACAACGGCTGAAAAAATTACACGCCTAGAAAAACAGCGTGCCACAATCACCGATGAAAGGGAACGTGAACGCTTGGATAAAGAGCGGGATCATCTTTATCGCATCGAAGAAGAAAGCTATCGAAACGGCAGTCAACTGCTGCAAACCATGGCTCAAGTGGCTGCTGCAATCGAACAATCGCAACTGAAAATCACCGAGATTAAAGCCAAGGGCGAAATGGAAGAGCGGCAGATTGCTATCCAAGCCGGCATCAACAATCGTGGCATGCTAGAGCGATTAGAATTTATGAGCAAACCGGAGAATTTAAAATCCTTTGCACTCTTTCTTACCGCGTCCACCATTGGCGTTGTCGGCGGTTATCATCTGCTGGGCATCGGCAGAACATATGTTGAGTCCAAGCTTGAAAAGACGCCAGAGCTGGTAGATAAGACATCACGAGTTGGTATAGTAGAGGGCTGGAAAAAAGGTGTCAGCGCATCACTCTATGGCCCACCACCGGTACCAACTTTTGAGGAGACAATTGTCTTTAACCCAACACTACAAAAACAAATGGCACAAATCGCCGACATGGCAAAGGTCTGTCATGAAAAAAGCCTTTCGCATCCAAACCTCTTGTTGTACGGCCCTCCAGGCACCGGTAAAACATTGTACGCCAAATGGCTGGCAACCAGCTCCGGTATGGACTATGCCATTATCAAGGCATCAAAGTTTGCAACCTTTGCTCCCGGTAAAGACATTGATGCCTTGCACGAACTGTTTGATTGGGCAGAGCGTAGCCCGCGCGGCACGATCATTTTTATTGATGAAATTGACGTGCTTGGTAAACATCGCAACAAATTAGAAGAGCGGTTCGTTCGCCTGCTAAACGCATTTTTACCACTGACCGGTGACACCTCACATCAAATTCTTTTGGCTGGAGCCACTAACCGTTTAGAAGATCTTGATCCGGCATTCCTTGATCGTTTTTCTAAAAAAATTCACATTGGACTGCCTGAGGCGCCAGAACGCGAACGCATTCTTAATTTGTATCTTGATCAGCACATTATTAACCCAAAGCCGTATACCAACCAGCGAAATGTTGTTATTACGCCAGAGGCCATTGCTGTTGGTCACGACCTTACCGCCGATGTCATCAAACAGACAGCAACTGATCTTGAAGGTTTTTCTGCTCGGCAGATCAGTAAGCTGGTTAAAGAGGAGATGCGTAACCAGTGTATCCTCATCTCGTCACATCTTACTCGCCAGATCTTTACCCAGGTAGTGCAGACGGCGATTGAGCAGGAAAAGGGTCAACGGCAGGCTGTTGCAGTGAATGGCTAAACTACCGTTCTCTCCTAGCACCACTATTGAATGGTACAGCTTTCATGAACGGATCGATTATATGCCTCATCCTCGGCCTTGTCCACGATCATGCGAGGCGTCTTGCCGGCCTTATTTTTCCAGCCTATTAAACGCATGGCACTATCGTCCAAAAATCGACGATCATAATCATATGCATAGCGTGGACCACCCCACCACTTCCCGGTATCATAAAAACAACCGTTTAATGCAACAAGGTGATAAATGGTATTGCCGTCATTATTTTTTATACCAGGATTTGCATGGTGCGTTGTGATAAGTATACGGGCCAAAAGATCGGCGGCAGAAGAACCACAAATAGCCGACTTATGCCACGGCCTACTCAGTATAACCATGTGTAGTGCTGTGTTGCCATCATTATCCTGGACATTAGGATCAGCGCCCTCAAGTAACAATAGTTCTAATATGCTTTGATTTGGCAAGCACGCTGCATAATGTAATGGCGTTTTGCCCATATTATCTTTTAGTTCATTAAGGCGCAGGGACACGTTTCTAGCTGCAGCAACCTTAAGCAGCGTATACACCAACGTTGGCTTATTCTTGATTATGAGATCATGCAATACGGTTGTTCCATCCAGCCTACCACGATAATTATTGTTGGCTGAATTGTAGCCATAGTCATTCATGTAGGTAACAAGCCCACGTGCACCATAGTCAGAAGTACAGGTAGCACATGCGGCAGCCTCATTATAAATCTCTTCATCAAACCAGGCATTACCCCTGACATTGTTGCTAGTGTTTGCAGGCACTGTGGACAGAGAGATCTCCTGGTCATTGTCCTTCTCGTCTTCATGGCTTTGATATGGAGTTTGCATGCTATACACATTGCTAGCAAGCAAGCACACAATACCCATTACCATTGTTTTTTTAATTATGTAATCTACGCACATAGTTATCCTCTCTTTAGCATCGCGCTGGTTGACAATAAAATACAAACTTGCTCAAGTGTATAATGCTTCTTTCGTTTGTCAAAACATTTCATCAATACGTCGGCCTAACTGCATCTTGAGGAAGAACTTTTTTTTTGCCTGCAAGCGTGGTATAACCAATATTAACGTGATGAAATAAGTAATGTTATGAAAAATTTCATGACAGCATCACGTATAATTTCCCCTGGATCCTGAAACGAGTTCAGGATGACAAAAAAATAGAGCCCATTTTAAATTTTGTCACACTGAACTTGCCTGCCCTGTCGCCTGCTCAGCCGTAGCTGTGCGAAGGCTGGTTTCAGTGCGGGGATGACGTCGTCTGCGTAATAGCCTGTTAAGTCATATAAACCTGGAGACATGTGCTCATGCTAACAACAAAGAAAATATTAGTAACCGGCGGCGCCGGCTTTTTGGGCCGGCACTTATGCCAAGCACTCCTCGACATGGGGCACACGGTCATCGCGCTTGATAACCTGATGACCAGCTCTGAAAAAAATATTCAAGAATTTTTTGCTAACCCACGGTTCTCATTTATTCAGCATGACATCATCGACCCGATTGATCTTACCGTAGACTGGATCTTTAATTTCGCTTGTCCAGCCTCGCCGCCACGCTATCAAAAAGATCCTATTCATACGACAAAAACAAATGTGCTTGGCGCACTGAACATGCTTGAGCTTGCACGCCGCAACAATGCGCGCATCATGCAGGCATCAACTAGTGAAGTGTATGGTGATCCACTGCAGCACCCGCAAAAAGAATCGTACTGGGGCAATGTTAATTGTACTGGCCCGCGAGCCTGCTATGATGAAGGCAAGCGCTGCGCTGAGTCATTATTTTTTGATTACAAGCGCATGTATAATACCGATATCAAAGTCATCCGTATTTTTAATACGTACGGTCCATACATGGATCCAGAAGACGGCCGCGTGGTCAGTAACTTTATTATTCAAGCATTAAAAAATGAGCCGATTACCATGTATGGTGACGGCACACAGACACGGTCATTTTGTTATGTTAGTGATCTTATTGCGGGGATCCTTGCTATGATGCAGACTGATACCACCATCACCGGTCCAATTAATCTGGGTAACAATCATGAATTTACCTTACTTCAGCTTGCCGACATGATCACCTTCTTAACCGGTACCAACGTAGAGCGTCGCTTCAAGCCATTGCCGCAAGATGATCCAACCCGGCGAAAACCGGACCTCACGCTGGCAAAAAACCTGCTTGGCTGGCAACCAACAGTAGGCTTGCAAGACGGGCTGAAAAAGACAATCGACTATTTTGCCATGCAACCTTCATGAATGTGGTAATTTCTGCAGGTGGGCGCTTTCATGCACATCACCTCGCGCACGAACTACATCACCACAACAGCTTACAAAAACTTTTTACCTTCGATTATACGGCAGCTGACAACGGCCGCGTACCACCCACACACGTGCACTGCGTCACCTCATGCAAAATTATGAACGATTTGTTTGTGCGATTTCGTGGCGCACGTTTTTTTAACAAGGCATCGTTTAATATTATTAAAGACAATCTCTTTGATCGCATGGTTAGCAATCAATTGCAACGCCTTGAAGCCTGCGACATCTTCGTTGGCTGGGCTCACTACGCGCACCAAAGTATGCAGGTGGCCAAGCAACGCGGCGCACTGGTCATTATAGAATCAGGCTCATGCCACATTCTTGCGCAACAGGAAATTTTGCACAACGAATATGCACGGCTAGGCGTTCCTTTTCATTCCATCCATCCGGCTACGATTGATAAAATGCTGAGTGAGTATGCTGATGCCGATTATATTATGACACTGTCACATTTTGCCCAGCAAAGTTTTATTGCACAAGGCGTACCGACGCACAAAGTTCTCAGGGTCCCGTGTGGCATTGATATTGATTATTTTAGGTCAATGCAAAGCGTTCACAAAAAAAAATTTCGTGTGATCTTCACCGGCTTGGTAAGCCTACGCAAGGGGGTGCACCATCTCATAGATGCATGGCATCAAGCACGTCTGCCGCTAGAGCAAACCGAACTGCTGATTGTCGGTGCGATGCAAAAAGATTTTGCCACTATCATGCCAACGTTAACAATACCAAACAATGTTCGTTTTGTGGGCCCCATAGCACGGCCAGCCCTGCGTGAACTGTACCACCAGTCGTCACTGTTTGTATTGCCATCACTCGAAGATGGTTTTGGCATGGTGATTGGTGAGGCTATGGCAAGTGGCCTACCGGTTATTTGCACTACCAGCTCAGCCGGTCCTGAACTGATTAAAGAAGGTATTAGTGGTTTGTTAGTGCCGCCTGGTGATAGTGCCAGCATCGCCCAGCGGCTGGAATGGTGTTTTACGCACCAGAACGAACTGACCTTTATGGGATTGCAGGGGCAGCAGGATATTGCGGCATTTTCCTGGCAACGGTATGGTGATGCGATTTATGCAATGTATCAAGGGTTGTTGGGGAAGGCGGGGACGACGAATGCGCTCACAAAGGCGCTTCATGGCAATTAAAAAAATCCTCCTGGTTGGCACACTGCCTCCATCACCAGATGTGTATACCTACACCACATCATTTTACTGGGCACTGACAAGCCTTGGCTACCAGACAACAGTCTTTGATTATCGACAGCCGGCACGTTGGTGGAAATACCGTGTCCCCTACATTCATGCACACTATGTTAATCAGGCACTGCTTGCGCACGTCAAGCAAACTAATCCAGACCACATGCTTGTGCTCAAAGGGGAGACCATCTGGGCATCAACGCTGGCAACGATTAAAAAAACGCATGGCTGCACCATCAGTAATTTTTATACTGATAATCCATTTACCGTGTGGAATGGTAATTCAAACCAGGAAGTTTTGGCATCATTGCCACACTATGACTGCTTTATGTCCTGGTCAAAATTATTGCAGCCAATTCTACTCTCCGCCGGCAGCAACCACAGCTGCTATTTTCCATTTGCTTATGATGAGACACTCTTTGCACCGCTATCAGCGGTAACAAGCGAGATAAAAAAACGATATGATGTATGCTTTATTGGCACGTGGGAGCCTGAGCGTGAACGATGGCTTAGCCATATTAAACAGACAATGCCGCATATTTCACTGGCCGTTTGGGGCAATCGGTGGCACGAACATTGCCAAGATATTATGTTGCGCTCAAGCATTCAAGGGCCTGCACTGTATGGCACCGGCATGATTGAAGCCTTTAGGGCGTCGCACATTGTTCTTAATTTTATTCGGGCACAAAATAGTACCGCACACAATATGCGCAGCCTAGAGGTACCGGCCAGCGGTGCGTTCTTGCTGACACAGCGCAGCTATGAACAAGCAGAAGTTTTATTTAAAGAACATGAACATATTGGTTGTTTTGAAACACCAATTGAACTTGTTGATAAGATTAATTATTATTTAGCACGCCCTGCAATGATAACTGCTATGGCACAAAAGGCTCATGCGCATGTACAACATCTTAGCCTTACTCAACAGCTGACTCAGTACTTTGATTGCTGTCCTGTGCTGAAATAGCCGCTGACTTGTATTCCTCATGCATAGGTAGCTCACAGCCATCTTCTACTGTTGTGCCACCGTCTTCATCAGACATATCATTCAGCTGTAATTGGTCCGATTCTTCGTCTTTTCTGGCAAACAGCATTTCAATATCACTATAGCCACACTCTTGAGCGATGGTTAAGGCAGTCTTAAAACCCTGGTGAGGGCCGGTGGTTATATTCATCTGACGGTTGGCGCCGTGATCAAGCAATAATTGAACTATAGATTTTTTCCTGTTCGATACGGCTAATCCTAAAACATTCCACCCAAAGCTATTTACATCATCAACATCGGCTCCAGCCTGGATAAGGAGCTCTGCGACAAGCACATGACCACCTATCGTAGCCACCATCAATGGAGTAAGGCCTATGCCATCGCGACACGTAATGTCAGCATGAGCAGCAATCAATTGTGTAACATATGCACTGTTGCCAATGAAAGCAGCAAACAGTAACGCTGTATTGCCATCACAATCCAGCTCATCAACACTAATGGGCTGGTTGGCCTCATGGCGGGCCAATAATCGACGAACCATTGACTCTGTCCATAAGAAAGTGGGTAGTACCTGATTGTTGGCGATGCTAATACTTTCTTCTGCCGCTCCTGAATATTGCTGCATGGTGCCATGCAAACTGGCACAGGGTGCGTATAACGTTATACAAAGTACCCACATAATACTGCGCATCATATCCATACAATCCTTTACAAGCAGGTTTTATATCAAAAGCAACCACCCTGCTATTCTACGTTAAAAAATCTATCGAAAGAACAATCGTTATGGTATCGTAGCAAAAAGGTTGATTCTAAAAACATATTTTAAAGCAGGAATCATATGAGAAAAGATATTGGTCCCAATAAATTATCTGATGTAAAAACCATCTACATACAAACCCATCTACAAGGAACGGCCATTTTAGATGTCGGTTGTGGCCAGGGTCATTACAGCACTTGGCTAAAAATGCAACAGCCATCATTGAGCATCACTGCTATTGATCATCTAGTGTTACCGGATACGCAAGATTTTATGTATTTGCAGCTTGACCTAGAGCAGGCCATTCCATTACCAGACAACAGCTTTGATACCATTTTGGCGTTTGATATTATCGAACATATTGCACAAGAAGCATCGTTCATTAATCAGCTGCATCGCCTTTGCAAACCGGGTGGTATGCTTGTTGGCTCTGTGCCGCATGATAATGATGCGTTCCTACCTGCTTACAATTTAACTTTTTATCATCGTAGCGATTTAACGCACAAACGTTATTACGTGCCAGCATCGCTAGAAAAGGCACTCAACACTGCCGGCTTTAGCGTGGTTACACTTGATGGTAAGGGCGGTGTGTCGCCACAGGTTATCGCTG
The DNA here is from genome assembly GCA_013289515.1 of Candidatus Babelota bacterium. Lineage (GTDB taxonomy): Bacteria > Babelota > Babeliae > Babelales > RVW-14 > JABCZU01. The sequence goes on from JABCZU010000012.1 coordinate 26,363, forward strand.
AATTTTTTCCAGCACCATTGCGCACTTTGGTAAAGAAGACGGTTGGGCTCTTGCGCAGAGGGGGCATCATTAGAACCGATCGGTTACAGTCGGATCTTTTCTTTGTTGCAAAAAAAGTACATTAATGTTCATTCGAGAAGTAATTGCATTGCAGGGTTAAGCTCTAGATTTTTGTTACTCATTACCTTGGCGATTGCATATAATGGCAACGATTTAATTTTTTGGTATTCAGAGTAATTTTGCGTTGAAAATCGCACACCATACAATGATGACGGATGACTCTCAAGAAAAAGCTGAAGGCTTTTTAATGTTTTACCAGGGCCACTTTTAACCTCAATCGGGATTATACAATTCTTTTGTTGCATAAGATAGTCGACCTCTGCTGAACTTCCACGCGCCTCTCGATTCCAATAATAGATATTCCTTTTGGCATGAGGATCATCATAGGCAAGCATCTCTTGCCCCACAAAGGCTTCAACCAGTGCACCTTTATTTATAAATTCATTATCTGGATCAGAAAGCCAACCAGCAATATCAAGATCCAATAACGCTTGGCTAAGAGCAACATCAAGAAAAAGTGTTTTGTAATCCTGGAGATCGATTTGCGCACCGAGAGGAGATCCTTGGCCAGCCGAATGAAATACTTTATGTACAACTCCAGCAGTAACTAAAAGATCAAGCGCTGGTGCCAACTCTCGCTTACGAAATTCTCCGTCAATAAGATTATATCTAAATTTTTTCCCGAGCTGCACTGGCACATTCTCAAAGATCAATTCTACATATTTTATCTGTAGCTTTTTGGCGTATTTACCAAAATCCTGTCGATACGAATCAAGAATTGCCGCATGAACTTTTGCGCAATTGAGAGGATTTTTTGTTTCTTTCCAAAGCTGCACCGCTCGCGGCATGCCACCAAGCGCACAATAGTCACCTACAAGCGCAAGTGCCTTGTTATGCATAGCAGAGGCCATCTCCTTTTCAGGATCATGAGATAATATCTCTTTAAGTAAAATTGTGTAATTCAAGGCAACCAAGAACTCAGCAAATGAAAGCGGAAACATATACAGCGATTGAACTCTTCCAACCGGCATGCCTACCTGTTCAATTGCAAAATCCAAAAGAGACCCAGCACCAATTACATGAAGTTGTGGCATTTTTTCATAAAAGTATCGCAAGGCGATGATTGCTCGTGGCACCACTTGAATCTCGTCAATGAAGAGAAGGGTTTTCCCCGGATTTATGGGCTGCCGTATGATTGCTGAAAGCTGGGCAATCATTCTTTCCGGATCAAGATTTTTTTCAAAAATAGCATGTGCTTCGGGCGTTTCTTCTAAATTGATTTCAACAAATTCTGGAAATGATTCTCCAAGCTTGCGAACAGAAAAAGTCTTCCCAACTTGTCGTGCCCCCCGCAGTAAAAGTGGCATCCTGTATTGGTCATCTTTCCATAAATGTAGATAATAATCGATCAGTCGCTTCATTTCGCTCCTTTTTAACCTAGAATATGTCTTACTCTAATTAGCTTTTGGTTAAAAATCAAGGATGTTTTAACACATTTTTGGTTAAAAGGCACGGTAGGCAAGCTAGAATTTGTCTAGTGCATGCCGTTACCAAATACCACTGCACCACAAGGATGAATGGTCAACGAACCTCCACAGTTGCTAATAAGTGTATCAGCATCAATAAATACAGGTCTGGTCACCGTAACAGGAATACCTGCAGGGGCAGTTGCCAGCTTTTGTATTCTTGCCTGCCATTCGCCTTGCGCATCTTTGATTAGCTTTGCGATATCATGACGACCTACTTCTACTGCATGCGTCACCGCAGATCGAGAAATGCCATCTTTTTTATTCTGAATAATGCAGGGATTGGCACCTTCATTAAGCAACAATTCAACCATAGCTTTTTGACCAAAGGCGACTGCCCACATCAAAGCAGACTTTCCCAAATTATCTTGAATATCAAGGCTGGCACCAGCGGCAATAAGCAATTTTACGATTCTTTGGTTGCCACGCATTGCTGCAGACATTAATGCGGTATGCCCCGCACTACTTTTGTGATCAACGGTAACCCAAGCCGCAAGCAGTTTTCGCACAAGATCCTCACTTCCTATGAAGACTGCATAGTGCAATGACGTCTCTAGGTCGAGATCTAAAAGATCTATGGTGATATTTCTATCAATGGCATGGGCTGCCAACAATCGTTCCACAAGCGTAGCTCTATCACGCACTATAAATTGGAGTGTTGAATGACACCATACAAAATTGTTATGCCGCATCTCACGTATTTCGTCACCCTCCGGTGTGCGCATAATCTTGATGCCACATTGTTTGTATAGTTCATCTTCATATGCTTTTACCGCACCATCAAGCGTTACCTGTGATGCCTGGAAGGTTACACATGCCAACAACGCTACACTACGTACAAGGTTCATAGAATCTCCTCAAAAAATATTTTTATAACAAACGCCATTACTCTACCATTTCACGTTAAAAAATCTATCGAAAGAATATTCCTTGTGGTATCGTAATGAGAGGTGCCTTCAAAAAGAAAGGATAAATTTTATTATGGGAAAATTTGCTAAAGATCTTATGGCCGGTATGGCAGATGTCCTTGCTTATGCTAAGGGAGACACAAGCCGCGGTGTTGCAAGAACATATGTAAGCTTAGACATTGACATTGAAAATACGCGTAAAAAAATAGAGTTAACGCAGGAAGCCTTCGCTGATTTATTGTCTATTGATGTTGAAAAGCTCAAAAAATGGGCCAAGCATATATCACGTCCAACTAAGCCTGCGTATGTTTTTTTAATGCTTATTGACAAGCATCCTGCCACCTTTAAAAAGATATTAAAGTCTTTGGACGATGAGCCTGTAGCAAAATCTACCAAAAAAAAGGTTGCTAAAAAGGTACCTGCTGTACCAAAGAGCATTCCAAAACAACAAAAGATTCAACTGCCAAAGCCGATCAAGAACAGGCCGGTGCAGTATGCAAAATCATCCAAGCCCCCTAAAAAGAAATAGGGCGCTCGCGATACAAAGCAACAAACATTAAGGCATATTACATGGATTTTATAAAAAAGCCCAAAATAGCCATCCTCACCCTACGCAACTCATATAATTATGGTGGCGTCCTCTCATCACTAAAAGTTACGTATGAATTTTGTCAGCAGTACTTTGATCCAACCGTATTTTTCTTGGGCTTTGACGCCGACGTCGCCACCAGCATTCGCACTGGCAAATTCACCTCGTCAACCAAACCGCTCTCCTACTTTGGTATGAATTGCGTTGAGATCGGTGCTCGATGGGCATTTTGGGAGCCTGGTCATTATGCCTTCACGCTGCCGGCATGGAAAAAGGCGCTCGAAGATTTTGATTATTTCTTTGTTGTCAGCGGCACGTGCATTGCCGCACATCCACTCGTTCAGCTTGGTAAAAAGTTTCCGCTGTGGATCGGCACGCCCTACAATGAAGACCGTACAGAACGAGTCAAGCAACTGAAGGGAATCCGTTACGCTATTGACAGGCTTGCGCAACACCGTATGAACGTCATTGAAAAAGAAATTTTACAAAAATCAGATTTCATTTGGGCTATCAGCTCATATGCTCAACAGCGCTTTGGGCAGATCAGTGGGCGATCGGATGCCAGGCTGACCCATTGTGGCTATCCAATTGATTGCTCGCAGATGACCCCTGTTCACAAAGGAAAAGAGAAAATCCTTGTTGTCGTTGGCCGCTTTAGCGATCCACGTAAAAATTTTGATATGCTCATGCGCGTCTTTGATACCTTGCACTACCGTATGCCCCAGATAAAATTATACGTGGTTGGCATGAAGCCTACTAACCAGCAGCTGGCGCCTTATCGCAAGAAAAAAAGTTTTAATCGCATTGTCTTTACCGGCCAGGTAAGCAGTAACGATCTTAAAATGATTCTAGCAAGCGCATCGCTCATGCTCATCACCTCGCATCAAGAGGGGCTTGGCATCGTTGGCCTTGAGGCGCTCTTGCACGGTACACCGGTCATAGCAACTGACTGCGGCGGCACCAAAGACTATGTCATCAATGATATTACCGGCTACCTGGTTGGCGTTAATGATGATCAGGCAATGGTTGATAAGGCGTTATTCCTGTTATCCAATCCAGATCGTCACGCGCATATGTCACTTAATGGCCAGCGATTTGTTAAGGAACATTTTTCCATTGATACTATTTATCAGTCGTTCAAGTATGGGTTGGGGAAAACGTACCCAGAGCTTGAGGAGTGGTTTATGCGGTGTGACCAGCAGGGACAGGGCGAAATAATTAAAGACAAGCAACCTACACAGCTTACTGCATAAGTTGCTTGTCTTTAAGATTTTTACTCTACGCTCCTGAGAACAATAACCAGTTGTTTATTGGCATCTTCTTCGATTGAAATGTAGGCTTTTTGTTTATGACAGAAAGATAGTTGCTCTCTATTAAGTTGCAGCGTAGCCTCTCTCTTCTGGTAGTCTATAGCCCGAATGGTAACAAGATGGTAGCAAATCCACGGGTATCCGCTACCCCAATTATCATCGGGTTCATATTTAACGAGCGGCACACCTATACTGTCTTCTGCCCTTCCAAGTGCTTCACTGCCCCTGCGAAAAATAGATGCTACTCTATCGATATATCTCGGTGAACTTGTCGGTGAACTTGCACTTACTTTAAAGTTTTCCGTTAATAAGCGATATTGACATCTTACGCTAATATGGAAGGGGGTGTCATTATGTATCAACCCGACGTACCCAACGCATGCCCGTCTTAGATCTTCAGGTAGCGGCTTTGAAGGACGAAACTGCTCGCTCAGCCCGTCAAAGTTTGGTACATACGAAGACCCCTCCTTTGGCTCTTCAATACCAGCACGTTGCATTTGTTCATATACCTCCTGATTAGGGGCTTCTTGGACAACTGGTGCGCCCCCAGGTGGTCGTGCAGCTGGCTTAGCACTAAACATAGGTGTCGATAGTACGAGTGCGACGAGTAAAGATAGTATACGCTTCATAGCGCTTCCTCCTTATATAAAAAAATCACTGCCTTTTACGAGAACACCTCATTAAGCCAGTAATCATTATTAATTATTCTATTTGTATTATATTGCGGGGGGGGGGTAAAAGCAAGGGTTTTAGAAAATATTCGCAAATGCCTCCCGCGAACCAATTGGGTTGATTTATAATTTATTTTGACTCAATCAACTCAATTCACTATGATTGGAAAAGATAACTCGAACCATACCTTTTTTAATCGAGGCTTTATTTATGAAATATCCAGAGCAAGAATCTTCTCTTCTAGAATTCAAGAAAGAGATTCCCAAAAACGAGCAGATCATCAAAACGATTGTCGCATTTTGCAATCATAAGGGTGGCAAACTTATTGTCGGAATCGATAATGACGGAACCATTTCTGGCATTCATGAGGATCAAGTCCAGCAAGTGCTTGAATATGTAGAAAAATCTATCTATGAAGCAACACACCCAACAATCATTCCACTTGTCTATACACAAAAAATCGGTGATAAAACCTTGCTTATTATTGAGGTGTTTCCCGGAAGCAATAAGCCTTACTTCATCAAATCTGAAGGCGCTGCCAAGGGAGTTTATATACGACTTGGTCGAAGTACACTCCGTGCATCCACTGAAATAATTCAAGAGCTATCGTTCACGGCACGTGGCAGATCATTGGATCAAATGCCAGTGTATCACGCAAGCATAGAAGATTTGGATGAAAAAAAAGTTCGTGATTTTTTGGCCAACAAAAAGGTTCCTATAACGTCCAACATCACACTAGAAACAGTACTGTGTGATTATCTGTTTGCCGTTCGAGAGCATACAAAGCTGTATCCAACAACCGCAGGCATACTACTTTTTGGCAAAAATCCTCAATATTTTTTTCCACAAGCGTATATCGTCTGTACTCATTTTGCGCACACGACCCTTACACACACAGACGTACTTGTAAGCAAAGATTTTACTGGTACTATTATGGAACAATTTTATGAAGCATACGATTTTGTTGGTCGCAGATTATCACATTTTTATGTTGTTAAGGGACCACGGCGTATTGATACGTTAGAACTTCCTATCGCAGCATTGCGTGAAGTTATGATTAATGCAATCGCACACCGCAACTACCTCCTCTCTTCCCCAATAAAAATCGCTATTTTTGCGGATAGAATTGAAGTATATAGCCCAGGAGACTTCCCTGGACCATTAACACAAAAAAATCTTTTGCAGGGGCTTTCGTTCATTCGTAATAACACGGTATGCAAAGTATTAAAGGAGGTTGGTATCATTGAAGCATTTGGCATTGGCTTTACAACGCTCTTTCAACAATACGCAACAATGCATTTGACCACACCAGACGTTATTGAGGGAGAAAATTTTGTGAAGTGTGTTCTGCCACGCTCACATACTAAAACAAGAACCGCTGGGCAAGGTAATAGTGACGAAACAGAACGTATTATAAAATTATTCCAAACCGCAACAGCAATCACCATAAAAGACATCATTGAAAATCTACATCTTACGCGAACAACAGCCGGAAGAAGATTAAAAGAGTTGGTGACCAAAAAGATTATCTCAAAAGTTGGTGATGGGAGGCTTTCACATTATATAAAAAATGATAGCGTCGATAAATAATCACGATAGGACAAAAAACGTGAACGTTTTAATCGTCAGCCATACCTACATAGCCCCCATCAACCGCGACAAGTGGCGGATACTTGCAAGCATGTATCCAGGCATTACCATCACCCTGGTCATTCCAACGCATTGGCCCTCATGCCTCTTTACCCATGAAGCATCCATTTGCACCGATGAAGAGCGGTCTAATTATCGTATTCATGCGCTACCAGTTTATAAAGCCGGCAACGAGGTGCTCTACACCTACCATACACGACCACTATATAACGTGATTCGTGCATGCAAGCCAGATCTTGTGCATGTTGAGCAGGGAGATAGCGCCGCAAGTTATGCACAAATCAATGCTTTTGCCAAAGCGGCTGGTTGCGGGTACAAAAGCGTTTTTTTCACCTGGGTTAACTGGCAGGCACAGCAGAGCATAAAAGAGCGCCTGGTGCTGACGCCACTCACAAAGATTAATTTACTGTGTGCTGATGGTGCTATCACCGGCAATCATGATGCCAAGATGTTGTTACAGAAAAAGGGGTTTAAAAAGCCGATTATGGTGTTGCCACAGCTGGGCGTTAATCAGGATATTTTTAGACCTGCATTGGCGGGTAGCGCCCGTATCATCGGCTACGTCGGCCGCTTCACGCCAGAAAAGGGAATCTTCCTCTTGCTCGAAGCATTTGCTCAACTAGCGCCAGAGCATCCCGAATACTCACTCCACTACATTGGCAAAGGACCATCAGAGGATTTGCTACACAAGCGCATCACGGACTTAGGATTGTCAGCCCGCGTACACATCAGTCCTGCAATGCCGCACCATGAAGTAGCAACACAGCTACAACACATGACATTTCTTGTGCTACCTTCCTATGATACGCCTACCTGGCGCGAGCAGTTCGGCCACATTTTGATTGAAGCAATGGCGTGCAGAGTACCGGTCATTGGCAGCAATGCAGGCGAAATCCCGCATGTTGTGCACGATACCGGATTAATTTTCTCGCAACAAAACCTACAAGCTTTGCTTGCACAAATGCAAACTTTGATGCAAGATGAAGACTTAAGAAAAACCCTAGGAGAGCGGGGATTTGGACGAGTGCAAAAATTGTACACACACCAGGCAATCGCTAAAACCACCCATGATTTTTGGCAACAATTATTTACTCACACAAAAAATCTCTGGTCGCCTAGCCATCAAAAATCGTTTATTAAAAGGAGAACGCCCGTGAGTAAGATTGTTGTGATTGGAGCCGGATACGTCGGCCTTGTTACCGGTGCATGCCTTGCACAAAAAGGTAATCATGTTGTCATCGTTGAAAGTAATCAAGAGAAAATCAATACATTGTTGCAAGGCAACATCCCCTTTTATGAACCATGGCTTGATACCATCGTCAGTGACGCCCTAAAGAAAAAGACGCTGACCTTTGAAACAAGTATTGCCCAAGGGCTTGCCCACAAACCACGCCTCATTTTTTCGTGTGTGGGCACACCATCATTACCCGATGGCGCAGCAGACCTTTCCTATGTTGAAAAGGCGGCAGCAGAAATTGGCAAACACATCACCCAGTACTCCTTGGTTATTAACAAATCAACCGTACCGGTTGGCACTGCTCGTCGTGTACAATCCATTATTCAACACGAACTTGAACAGCGTAAGACCTCAGTAGAATTCGATGTTGCATCCAATCCAGAATTTTTAAAAGAGGGTGACGCTGTCAGTGATTTCTTGAATCCTGACCGCGTTGTGGTTGGCATTGAATCAGAAAAAGCGGCCGACTTACTGCGTGAGCTCTACAGTCCATTCCTTACCAATGAGCAACAATTTGTCTGCATGAATATTGAATCAGCAGAGCTCACCAAGTACGCGTCCAACGCGATGCTGGCAACACGCATTAGCTTCATGAACCAGCTTGCTGGACTGGCTGATAACGTTGGTGCCGATATTGAGGATGTTAAAAAGGGGATGGCTAAGGATAAACGTATTGGCTCAGCGTTTCTTAATGCCGGCATTGGCTACGGTGGCAGCTGTTTTCCTAAAGATGTTTCAGCGCTTGCACACATGGGCACACAGCACCACTTCCCCATGACGCTTATTCAGGAAGTAAATAACATCAACCACGTCCAACGTCTATCATTTATTAACCAAATCACCACACACTACGGCCCTGCGCTGGAAGGCAAAAAGGTCGGTGTTTGGGGACTATCATTTAAACCTGAAACAGACGATATCCGCTGTTCCCCCGCCATAGATTTAATTAATAATATGCTTGAAAAAAAGGCGCAGATTATTGTGTTTGATCCAGTCGCTCAACAAAATATTGCAGCACTGTACGGTGATAAGATTACGTATGCTGGCACAGCCCAAGATGTTTTAAAAGCAGCAGACTTCTTGGTCATTGTGACCGAGTGGAAACAGTTTGTTACAACCCCACTGGAACAGTTCATGCAGCTTAAGGACAGCGTTATCTTTGATGGCCGCAACTGCTTCCAGCCTCTTGTTATGCAGGCTCTAGGACTTACATATTATTGCATTGGCAGGAATAGTGTAGGGAAGGGGGAGCGGGGTGAGGGTATGGTATATGCCCAGCAAGACGTCGTCCCCGCGAAGGCGGGGATCCAGGCAATTTAAAAAATGCCTCAGCTAAACGTCTCTGCGTTTATACCGCTTGCCCATAGGAAACAGGGGAAAGATTTATATGAATAAACGATACGGCCTGGATCCCCGCCTTCGCGGGGACGACGTCCGGGGGGGCAAAACCATCATTTTATTTGTTCATCATGGTAAAGGCTTAGGGGGTGCACCCCTGAGTCTTTTATATTTGCTACAAGGCCTGGACCATGCCCTGTACCACCCCATTGTCGTCTTCTTGTATCCATCAGAGATCATTGAGCTGTACAAATCGCACGGCATTCAGACAATCGGCCCGCTGAGCGTGATGGATTTTCCCCACACAAAAATTTGGTGGCTACGCTGGTACCATATCATGCCCATGATGCGCATGATCAAAGATTTTTTTAAGACGCTCTACAGTGTCGCGCCAGCACTATTGAAACAGCTTCGGCCGGACCTGGTACATCTCAACACCAGCTCACTGCCGGCGTGGGCAATCGCCGCCAAGCGTTGCAACATCCCGGTTGTATGGCACATACGTGAACCCCTGGCTGATGGGTATCTAGGATTGCGAAAACGCTTTATCACCTGGTGCGTTAAACAGTATGCGACCACCATAGTGCCAATCTGTCGCAATGATGCCCAGCCATGGCTGCAGCTACCCAAGACTGCCGTCATATACAATGCTGTAAAACCTGATATGTTTGCATGGGATACGGACCCATCAACATTTTTAGCAAAACATCAGTTATCACCATTGCGCCCCCGTATTCTCTTTGTCGGCGGCATTTCACAGGAAAAAGGCACGCATAGTATTCTAAAAATCTTTAAGCAATTATTAGTGCGTGTGCCTGATGCTCAACTGTTACTTGCCGGGTACAGTGATACGACTAGCAGCGCCTCACTGCTAAAAAATGTATCGCCCGATGCACGGTACAAGCAAGCTGTTGTCAAACAGTTGCAAGACCTTGGCAATCGCGTCAAATTGCTTGGGCCTATCCACGACATTCCTGCGGCAATGGCAGCCAGCAACGTTGTTGTTTTTCCTGCAACGATTGGGCATTTTGCACGCCCCGTCATTGAGGCAGGCTTTATGAAAAAGCCGGTTATTGCATCGGCGTTGCCACCACTTGATGAGCTGGTGCAGGATACGATAACAGGATTTTTGCTGCCACCGCATGATACACACGCTTGGGTTGAAACACTAGCATTGTTGCTTACAGACCAAGTGTATGCAGCACGTATGGGCCAAGCCGCCTATGCACACTGCCTAGCAACATTTGGTATACATCAGCAACAAGAAAAGATACAATCGGTATATTTAGCTGTCTTTAAAAAAGGAGAGGCTCGAGGATGAATCAGGCACACCTTAAAAATCAGGTCAAGAATTATTGGAACACCGCCGCATGCGGTACAGAGTTCATCAATCAACAAAAATTTTCCCGCGAATACTTTGAAGCAATTGAATCTTTTCGCTATACCATTGAACCGGAAATTTTTTCATTTGCACAGTTCACGCGCTTTCATGACAAAAAAATTCTAGAGATCGGCGTTGGTGCTGGCACAGACTTTTTACAATGGGCGCGTGCTGGCGCAGACTGTTACGGCATTGATCTGACCGAAGAGGCTATAGAGCATGTTAAGCATCGCTTCAGCTTGTACGGGCTACAGGCTACTGAATTACAAGTGGCCGATGCAGAAAAGCTTCCATACGCTGAAAATAACTTTGACATGGTCTATTCGTGGGGTGTCATCCATCACTCGCCTGATACAATCAAAAGCTTACATGAAATTATCCGCGTCACCAAGCCTGGCGGCACCATTAAGCTAATGATCTATAATCGTAATTCATTGTTTGCTTTCTATCGCTATGTGCAATACGCCCTCTTAAAAGGCAAACCTTTTTGGAGCTTTAAAAAAGTACTGTACTACCATCAAGAAAGCCCAGGAACTAAAGCCTTCACCTTCAAAGAGGTACGCACAATTCTCAAGGACTTGCCGGTAACCACGATAAGCCTGGTGGCCCCTGCGACCAAGCACGATCTGCTGTATTACAAAGCAAAACCATTCCAGTGGCTAGCTTATGTTATTGCAAGCCTATGCGGATGGAACCGTGTTGGCTGGTTTATGATGATTGAACTGCAAAAAAAAGCTGAAAACTAATCCTTTTTTATACACATCATCATAGTTGCCCCTGACTGCTGATCAGTCCATCGTTTTTCGACCTGATGCACCGCACAAGCCATACCATAAAGCGGCCCGCGCACCAGGCTTATAAACGGGGCTGACAGGTAACGATAGATGGCTCTGACAGCGCTTGGTAGCTTCTTGGAAGAGAGCAGCTTAGCATCAAGGCGCGATAGCGGGTAAAACCACTTATTGTAAAGCTTTGATTTGAACTTGTGGCATTCAAAGGCGTGCCATACCATGCTAAAACCGTGAGCTTTAAGCAGCGCTTCCAGCTCCTGATAACGATAATGCTTATAGTGGCCATACGGCTCGCGTTCGTGCCAAACCGCGCTCTGCTCAGCCGGTCCCTGCACATCAAAATTAGGCGTGGTTAAAAAGACACACCCATCATCACTCAGCACCGCATGCAGCGCCTGTAAAAAGGCTGAGACATCGGGTAGTGGGATATGCTCAAAGACCTCGGAGAGGAGGACAAAATCAAATTTTTGGTTACGCGTCATGGCTGCCACATGCTCTTGCAAAAGCCCATCATAAAAATGAAATGAGCCATAGGTATCGGTAATTGCTTGCCACGACTTGGCATTACCTTGCACCTCGATGGCTGCGCCGTTCAAATACCCTGATCGCAGCATCAAGAGACTTAATCTTCCGTCTCCAGCACCGATATCTAAAAAAGTCTTTGGCTTACTGGTGTCAATAGCCCGTTCCATCTGTTCAAGCCAGTAACGAATGCCCACATCAGGCAACCGCGGCGAAAAGCCGGCGTTCACAAGGCCTTCACGCCATAAACGCATGTAGTTTTGGTACAAATACATACCCCTTCCTTTCCTATTAAAAAAGCCTATTTTATGATATAGTAGAGGAAAATTATGATAAGATAAACATGAATTCTCATGCGATACCCGAGGAGACATTCTCACATGGCACTATTTGAAAAAGATTTCACCGAAGAAGAAGTTCTAACTGATCAGCAAGATGTTGCTACAGCTGGCATTGCTCCCAGCGTAGATTACAAAGAGCTCTACCTGCGCACCGTTGCCGACTTACAAAACGTTAAGCGTCGCATGGAGCGTGAAAAGAGTGAATGGACGCACCTGATCCAATCCGATGTCATAACCAAGGTCCTGCCAGTCGTTAACGATCTTGAACGCGCCATTGAGGGCACTGAAAATGCAGAAAGCCCCAACAAAGAAGCATGGATTGAAGGATTCAGGCTTATTTTAAAAAATCTTAAAAAATCCTTGCTTGAGCTTGGTGTTGAAGAAATTCACGCTCAGGGGTCATTTAACCCGGAACTACACGAAGCCCTCGTGCACGTCGAAAGCGATGCACATGCAAGCGGCGACATTGTCCAGGTGCTGGAAAAGGGTTATAAACTAAAAGGTAAGGTTATCAAACACGCGCGTGTTAGCGTGGCAAAATAAATGGATCCTTATGAACTTTGCCAAAAAGTTTGACCTCATACCAAACAGGCAGCGGGCGCGAAGGCGGTTACGCTTTTCGCGTATGCGCCTGCAACAGGGCCTCTCTATTTTGCCCAACCTGTTTACTTTGGGCAACGCTTTTTTTGGCTTTTGTTCTATTATCTTTGCCGCCCATGGCGATGTTATCGCAGCCGCCTATTTTATCCTAGTCGGCGCCCTTTTTGATGGGCTTGATGGGCGCATCGCCCGCCTTGCCCGCGTGACTAGCGAGCTGGGGATGCAGCTTGATTCGCTGTGCGATGGCATTACCTTTTGTCTCGCGCCAGCATTTTTAGTCTATACGTGGCAATTGAAAAAAACGGGGTTTTTGGGGCTTGCGGCCTGCGCCCTCTTTCTAATGGCCGGTTTGCTGCGCCTTGCCAAATTTAACCTTACGCATAGCCAGCAAAGCAGCCGCTTCTCCGGTATTCCAACTACCATTGCCGGGTGCTTTTTGGCCACAGTGGTGCTCAACGCTAAAAAGATTCTAGCAAATCCATCATTCTGCCTGATGCTTCTGCTGCTCATGGTCACGCTTTCTGGCCTTATGGTTAGCTCTATCCCTTTTCCGGCATTCAAGCAATTGCGCAGAAACACCTACACCTGGGGCATGGTTGGCCTGGCTATTATCGCCATTGCCTTTGGGCTAACGCGCATGCTCTTCCTGCTGTTCATTGCCTACTTTATCTTTGGCTTCGGTTCTTACGTGCGTGATAGGTTGCGCAGGCAATAATCCTATAGCAATCAAGAGATTATACAAGCCTCACAAACATCATCCCAAATTGTCGTAATGCCGCGGGCAACCATACATGTTTCAAACAGTCTGCGGACTGCTATAAGTTCTTGTACATAAGTTTGGCCCTTAAAATATAGATTATTAGGATTAGCAATCATTCCCTTAGCCACTCGCCATGCAGGAATTATGTTAATTGATGGATGTAGAAGAAGAACATTGATCAATTCAATCTTGTGCTTAAGGACCGCATAGGTGAGCGCATCGTAATAACGTTTGAATACTATCCCTTCACTAGTAGCCACAGGACTGTTAACATGCGTTAATCTATCTAAGTTCACATGCTGGCCATTATCCTTGCGATTTTGGACATACGCAATTTCTGCCATAATATGGTCTTTTACTTCGTCTGGAGTACCAGATAAGATGACATCACACCATTCACGGTCAGAACAGATCCTTGGAACAATCGAATCATTTATGACCAAGCCCTGTCCATTGTACGGAGCAAATAAAGATGATTTTTGGGCACTCAACGATGTCTGCAATATCAGTGCATACATTAGACAGGTGGTCACGCCTAATAAGGGGGTAATCTTCATTATTTCTCCTTTAAGATGGATCCTGAAATAAATTCAGGATGACAAATCCAGTATTTTAACTATTGAACAAAAAACATCATAGCTATGTTTGTCAGCTTGAGCAAGTGAATGTTAAATGGTAAAAACCTCTCCTCAGCCCATTATCGTGAATTTCAACCATGAAGTACCAATTTCTACCGTGAATTTCGACCATGACCTGGCCAAAACAACCGTGATTTTTGACCATAATTACAAATTATTGACGTCTACATCGTAATTTCGTAGAGTCATAACCCAGAACATTAGGCTGCCGTGAATTTCGACCCGTCTACGCTAAAGCGGAGTTTATCCTGAGCCCTGATGAAGGGCCGGGCACGGCCATAACAACGTATGGGAAGAGGCTCATGAAACGTTTAATCGATTATTTTTTACTGCAATGGAAAGAGCACCCATTTCGAACGCCCTTGCTTTTAAGGGGAGCTCGACAAGTTGGAAAAACTCATGCCGCTAGAGTATTGGGGAAAACATACCCCTCTTTTGTCGAACTTAATTTTGATCTTAAGCCCCAATTAAAGGCGCTATTCGATAAAGACCTTGACCCACACCGAATTCTGCACGAAATCTTTGTTCTAACCAAACAGCTTGTCACCCCAGGACAAACCCTCCTTTTTATCGACGAAATTCAAGAGGCTCCCAAAGCGATACTGGCGTTACGCTATTTTTATGAGCTCATACCAGAACTTCATGTAATAGCTGCCGGATCATTGGTAGATTTTGCTGTACAAAAAGTTGGTATGCCAGTAGGAAGAGTATCATCACTCTACATGTATCCATTATCATTTATGGAATTTCTAGCCGCCACACAGCCCCATCTTATTGGAATAATTTTTGAACAGAACATTGATCAAGAAGCATCATCACTGACTCATGAAAAGATTCTTGAGTCAGTTGGACAATACCTCGCCATTGGTGGCATGCCAGAAATGGTCGCATGTTGGCAAAAAATGCATCACTTACATGCATGTATGCATATTCCAAGTAAGCTTATTGATACATATAAACAAGATTTTAATAAGTACGCACGAGCTCATCAGCTTGAGTACCTCAATCTGCTCTTCACACAAATTCCGCGTCAATTGGGGAAAAAGTTTAAATATAGTGCAATAGAAGCCGACCTTAGAAAACGTGAACTTGAGCCTTGCTTGGATCTTTTATTAACCGCAAATATTATGCATAAGGTAAAACATTCTGGCGCACATGGAATCCCTTTAGGGGCAGAAGTAGATTTTAGCGTTTTTAAATTACTCTTTATTGATGTAGCATTAACCCAATACTTACTCGATCTGGAGAGTGGTGACTGGTTTATAAACCCATTGGAGGCCTTTATCAATAAAGGTGAGCTTGTGGAGGCCTTTGTTGGCCAAGAACTCATTGCGTATACGCACCCTCGCAAGCGAGAAGAACTATATTATTGGCAGCGTGAAGCACGCGATAGCTCAGCAGAAGTTGATTATGTTATTCAGCACAAATCCCAAGTGATTCCCATTGAAGTTAAAGGTGGCAAAGGATCGACACTTAGAAGTATGCACATGTTTTTAGAAAGTCATCCTCAATCGCCATATGGCATACGTTTTTCAACACAAAATTATTCGATTCATGAAAAAATCCATTCCTATCCGTTATATGCTATTGCAAAGGTAATGGCAGATGATGATCCAGATGTTAAAAATGCCCTATTGGCTTTGACCTTGTAGTGCCTTAGGGGCGGGTCTTCGAATCGTAATAATTGCTGCCTAGGGGTCGCACAACAATCTCTATTGTCATCAAGTGTTGATGCCCTATCAATCCTCTGTTATGATCATGCTGGTTTTACCACACCCCTGATCAAGGAGTTATCCATTATGCTCAAAAAAGATATCGGCCAAATTCTTATTACATTACAGCGCATCACTCCTGAGCAGCTAGCTCAGGCATTGGAGGAACAAAAAGCCTCTGGCAAAAAACTTGAACAGATTTTGCTTGACCGTAAATTTGTTACCAAAAAGGACTTAGCCCAAGCCTTTGCACAGCAAGTTGGCATAGCCTACATAGAAAAAATTACTGAACAGATGGTCGATCCTGCATTACTTGGCAAAGTTCCGCTTAAATTTTTACGCCAGCATGCGGTGATTCCGGTAATGTATGAGGGGACCCGCACCATTGTTACGGCTAATCCATACGACCTGCAGCCACTTGATGATCTTTCGCTGCTGATGGCTGGCGAGATAGTCTATGCCGTTGCGTCAGAAGAGGCAATTATCGATGCCATTAATAAATACTATCCACTTGAATCTAGCAAAGAGATGATGGAGGAGCTTCAGGAGGGTGAAGAGAGCGAGCTAGAATTTGGCGCCGTTCCGCTTGAAGAGAAAGATATCATGGAGATGGCTAACGATGCCCCTATCGTTAAGCTGGTTAATCATATGCTTGTGCAGGCGGTGAAGGAAGGCGCTTCAGATATTCACATCGAACCATTTGAACGTGAACTGCGTGTGCGCTATCGCATTGACGGCGATATGTACCTACGCTTAACACCACCGAAGCGTTATCAAGGCGCCATTGTCTCACGTATTAAAATTATGTCTAACATGAACATTGCCGAAAAGCGGCTGCCTCAGGATGGTCGCATCCAAATTAAGATTGCTGATAAACCGATCGATCTTCGGGTATCGGTGTTGCCGTCAACCTTTGGTGAGCGCGTTGTTATGCGTTTGTTGGATAAATCTAAGGGGGTAGTAGACCTTGAACGATTTAATCTGAGCGAGCGTGACCATCGCGTACTCATAAATGTTATCACCAGGCCCAATGGTATTATCCTGGTGAGTGGTCCCACCGGTTCTGGTAAAACGACAACGCTTTACTCTATTTTAAACCGTCTTAATCAGCCAGATGTGAACATTATCACCGTTGAAGATCCGGTTGAATATACAATGCATGGCATTAATCAAGTGCAAGTTAACGAAAAGGCTGGCCTAACCTTTGCTGTGGCTTTGCGTTCTATCTTGCGCCAAGATCCGGATGATGTACTTATCGGAGAAATTCGTGATGGTGAAACAGCACAGATTGCAACGCAGGCAGCGTTGACCGGTCACCTAGTGCTCAGCACTATTCACACTAACAGTGCGCCTGCAACGATAACACGACTGTTGGATATGGGGGTTGAACCGTTCCTGATAGCCTCATCGCTTATTTGCGTGATCTCTCAACGGCTAGTACGAAGGCTTTGTGATAAATGCAAAGTGGCGTATAAACCTGATCCGGAAATGACCAGAAAGATTGGCCTTAGTCCGCAAGAGACTGCAACAATTATCTTCTATCAAGCAGGCGGCTGTGACGAATGCCTCAAGACCGGCTATCGTGGGCGTTTGGCAATTTTTGAAATTATGGAAGTTAATGACGAAATTGCCAAGCTTATTGTTCAACGCGCGGATGCCACTGTTGTCAGAAAGAAGGCAATAGAAGAAGGCATGACCTTGCTGATGGCCGATGGTGTGCGACAGATCAGAGCTGGACTCACCACGATCGAAGAAGTCGCTGCAGTGGCCTACGTTGAATAGGAATGGGCATTTGGCCTGATTACGCCTGAAATACGATATTTACTTGTGGTTACGAATTTTCTACGGACGTCATCCCAGGCTTGACCTGGGATCCAGGGGAAATTAAGAAAGTCTCTCGATTGTTCCCCTGGATCATCGTTTTCACGAGGATGACGTCCAAGTAAGTTTAATGTCATCTTTGTTTGGCAATAACATAAATTTTAGAACTTATATTCAAGCCCCACATAGCAATGATAAGCATTATCACTGCCAAGGCGGAACAAGTGAGCCTCTCTTTGGGGAATGTTATTAGCAGGATCGCTTGCAAGTTCTTTGATTTCATCTCTACCAAGTGGCACGCCTGCGACATCTCTGAAGAACTGGCCAGGGAAGAACATTGAAAGATTTAAAAGGAATGTTAAGTCGCCAATCAGCCCACAGCGAGAAATACAGTTCAACTCAGTCCCCATAAAGTGGCTAGCCTTTTCGTGGGAAATTTTGCCCTCTTTGCGATCATACTTATGAGCATCATGCGTGTTACAGAACAGGAGCACGTTTGGATTGATGCTTACGCCTTTACCAAAATATTTGGGGGCCCAAGTAGCGCCAAAGCCGGCGTATTGTATATCACTAAACGAGATATCATCGTTTGCCGTTTCTCTGTCATTGCGCAAGTGTACTGGGCGTTTAAGCAGACGTTCATCAAGAAGGATTAGGCTCTTTACGCGCTTGCCGCTATACCACTCATGCAGGCCAATAAAGCCCTTATAGCATTTATCGCGTTCTTCACTTGCAGGGTTTATATCACCAGAGGTATAGGCGTAGGCGACAGCAAACTTTAGGTCCAACTCTTTTATGGTATAAGCAGCATCAATAACACCCATCCATCCGCCAAAGATATTTTTGAAGGCGGGGCGGAAGCGATTTTTATCATTTTTAAATTGGGGAAAACCCGGGATTTCTTCATTGTTTTCATAAAATGGAACGGCGGCTGCCTTCTTGCTGTCGCTGGTAACCAGTGTCTTTTCAGATCGTGGAGCGGCAAGACCCTCCGATGGTTCTTGCACATCTAAAATGTGGCTAAAAATTTGAACCAGGTTGCCATCTCGATTAATAAACTTTTTCACATTTCTATCGATATGAAGCGCCTGTTGCACGCCATAGTTCAATGCAACTTCACCACCCCATTCAAAGCCATTAACCGAGTGCTCAAGGCTCAGGCCATATGAACCCCATTTTGCCCATGCATCAGGCAGCAGTTCAAAGCGCTGAGCTGAAACCATGTTGTAGAAAATATACGGCTTAATTTCTACCGTACCGACATTCTCATGATTATTAAATGGCTTCCAATTGACGGTGGCAGCAACCAGGTCATCATCCTTATTTTCACCACGCCATGGATGTCCGTGGCCAATAATATGGAAACGTTCCATGCTCATAGTGTCGCCAAGGCTTTTACCGCGCTCATCAAATTTTGCGTAATAGAGGTCATAGGTAAGGCGGTCTTTCAAAATAGTGCCGCTGATAACAACACCAGGAGCCCCTTTATCTTCTGAATAGGTATACAGACCGAGCAGTTCTTTACCCATACCATAATTTTCACCAAGAGCAATACCACGACCAAGGCCAAAAGGGAACCAGCCTAATTTAATGGTTTGCAGATACTCGCCATCCTGGTTAAAAAGAGGGTTCAGGGCAAATTTAAGCCAACCTTGTGAGAGCCAAACCAGCGATTTTGCGGCGTTGTGTGAGTGAGTCCCAAAGATGGTGCCTTCAAGGCGAATGTGGCTGGGCCCAAGCTGTCCCGGATCCTTATCGGCATATGACAAGGGCTTACCCCATACCCCTTTGTGCCTGAGGGCAATATACGTTTCCAGTGCGTCGTAGCCATAGGTTTCTTTACCGTAGGTAACATCAAAATCTATATCAGCGCAATGCTTGAAATACTCAAGCTCATCAGGAAGGCGGCCATTGAGCAAATTGATATTTTTTTGGAGATAATGATCAATTTTGGTTTTACCAGCTATTTTCAATGTAGTATCACCATACTTGATGAGAAAGCCCTTTTCTGCCTTCTTATCCTCTTTTTTGCCAGCGGGTGTTGGGACGGGTGCAGGGATTTCCATTGCCGGCATGTTGTTTTTTGTGTCTGTTTGAATTGTACAATGCAGATAGTTGGCACTAATCATAGAAATGACTAGTAATGCAGCCAGTTGTTTGGTTTTAAAGTTTGACATGATGATCCTTCTAAGATGTTTTACATACAGATAACAGGATGATAATCCTCGCGGATATTCAGGCTTTTGTCAATACCAGATGGCTTTTTTGTTAGAACAACGTGATAAATTCCGCTGCGAAGCAAGAGCCGTTAGGCGATGTTGAGGAATTCCACCGCTTTTAAGCCTGTGGTCGATTTAATAAAATGGGCCATAATGGAGCGAATGATAGACTCATTTTTGCTGAACGATTCCCTGAATGACAAAAGAATAGAGAGCAGGGACGTTGCCCGTTGCGTCCTTCTTTGCCTTAACACGACGTAAAGCCTTCAAAGCAAGGCCTGGTGACGCAAGATTGGTGGCACAGCGCTTTTCAAAGGTGCTGGCACTGCCTGGACTATCGGTATACCCTTCAAGCGTCAGCCGGTACTGAGGAGCACTTGGAGCTTTGGCGGGTTGTTCTATCAGCGCTAGATCACATTTGGTAAGCCAGGTATCATCTGGAATTGTACTGCTAATAACGGCTAACATGCTGCTGGGATTGCCACGTGTTGGTGCTGTATCAATATTTTTGAGCTGCTCAGCGAGTTTTTGGTTGCTAGTGCGGATGTGATCAAGGCTGCCAACATGTTTTTGTTGCGCATGTACATGCTGGGATTGTATGGCATTTGTTTGGCCAAGCGTACGTAGCCGACTGTTTAGTGTATGTGTCCACCAAGCAAGGGACCCTAAGCCAAGCACACAAACAATAATCGTGAGATACAGTATAGATGTCCAGCGAGTGTGGTAGCTTGTTGGTAATAATAGGTGTAGCAAATTATCAGGCGCCTCAAGCTTGTTGCTTCCTTTATCTATAAGAGGCTGCGTGGTGATGCAGTCAAGGATCATGCCGTGCGCGCTAAAGCACAGCGCATATTGCAATACACTATACATAAGGTCGCTTTGTCCAGCAATGTCCGGCAAGCAGAGTGTAAGGCGTGGCTTGGCAATGTTATTTTTGTTCGCGTAGTCATATATGTATTGATATAGTCGTGTCAGATTGTATGGCTTACCATCAACAACGTCTGTTTGTAAGGGATGCGTAACCACATTGGTGTAGCCCGATCGGTTTGCTGTGGCAATTGTGAGTTCGTGGTCACGTATCTGGGCAATCACGGGAGATGATCTATGAAGGATTGTCAGTGTCATGATTATGGCCTCCTGCCTATAAAGGAAATGAGACAAGTAAATGTTCAGGCAGTGCTTTCCGGCGCGTCTGAAGTTCCTGCATGGTCAATAGACCATCCTTGGCCCCTTTGTAGCTCAGGACAGATGCGCTATTGATAATGCCGTTACGCATGGCGTCTTTGATCGTATCTCCCATTAAAAGGCTGCCAACAAAACAGGAGCCAAAAGCGTCACCCGCCCCAACGGTATTGATAACCGTGGTTTTAATGCTGGGATGAAAATAGATTGTCTTTTGTGTGGCTACGTAGACGCCATTTTTACCATTGGTTACTACTACAATAGTAGGGCCCATGCTAAGCACCGTTCTAAAAAAAAGCTGCAGATTAAAACATACCTTTTCACATGCTATGCCAACATGTAATAGGTATGGATCGATACTTTCATCGTTCAGCGTGCCTAATGGCTTGCCCGTTGATTCATGAAGCTTTTCTTTATAGGAGTTGTCGCTGCCAGCGAGCGCCATCATAAGCGTCTTTGCCTCAAGGCTATTTAATATGAGCGTGTTGACATGAGGTAGCGCTTGCCTAATGCCTGGAAGTCCCTGGCTGAGCTGACTTTTGCCGGGATTAAGGGCCAGGGGGATCCTATATTGATGCGCTATAGAAGCTATTGTAGGTAAGAGTGCTGCCGATTCATTGCTCAATGAGGTTATGTAGAGCTGTTGATGGCCTGCAATTGCCTCTGCTGACAGATAATCAAGTGACAAATGGCTGTTTGCGCCGCGGTATGCAAGAATAGACCGCTGACCTTGGTCTGTATCAATGATGAATGATATGCCCGTTGACTCATGAGATGATGTATGGATAAGCTTTGTATTGATGCCATTGTTGATAAGGTCATTAAGGACGATAGTCCCTGCTTGGTCATTGCCGATTGCACAGTAGGTAGCAACGCTACAGCCAAGGCGTCTAAAGGATACGGCTGTATTGGTTGAACCGCCACCGCTAAAGGATATGAGTTTGTCGACTTCAATTTTTGCATCAGCTTCAAGCATAAGGTAGGTTGTTATGCTATGTGTATGAGAAATGGCGGTATAATCTAGAGATGGGCATTGGATGAATAGATCCTGTGTTGCCCCACCAATGGTAAGCACGTTGTACATGATTGTGCTCCTTTATGTAGATTAGAATACGATCTACCCTACTCGCAATAGCCTAATGAGTGCAATATTCTTGCGATTTGAACAATATTTAAAAAAAGTTATAATGCTGTAAATGACGACCCAGTCAGCATTTACAGCATTATAAGTAAAATTTTTTTGTGAAAAGATAAAAAGCGTCTTTACTTTGCCTTAGTTTAACGTATAATTCTCCTACTGACATGAACGAAGCAACTGGAGCAACAAGCGACGCAGAAAG